>NZ_KE386491.1:5026295-5114946 GCF_000427405.1 Flectobacillus major DSM 103 | reverse complement strand
CCTAACGATGTTTGGCGATGGTTCGCAGACACGTTCATTCTGATAGGTAGACGACTAGGTAGAAGGGATTTATCGTTTGTTGTTGAGCGACTACGCCTATCCAGTCAACATTGGTAATCCAGATGAAATCACCATCAAGAATTTGGCGAAGAAATCATCAAACTGACAGGTACAAACCAAAAACTGATTTCGTTACCTTTGCCAACCGACGACCCCAAACAACGTCGTCCAGATATTACCAAAGCAAGAGAGATTTTGGGATGGGAACCAAAAGTAAGCAGAGCCGAAGGTTTAAAGATTACTTACGAGTATTTTAAATCATTACCCAAGGAAGAGCTATTCAAAATGGCAAATCATAGAGATTTTGAAAAAAAATAATTGAAAAAGAAAAGTTAAAAAGGGCTGATACACATAATATGTATCAGCCCTTTTCATTTGGCATAAAAGTCATTCGATTGGGTTTATAAAACAAAATCCCCGTTCAGGCAGTGCTGAACGGGGATTTTTATATGGTTAACACCTAAAACTAGTTGAAGATGTAACGTAGACCTACTTGGAAATAATATGTTGAGCTAAATCCAATATTTGTTCTGTATGTATCTTGAATAAGAGCTCCTCTATCCTGAGCAAGTCTGAATGTTGGCTTGGTAGTTCCTCCTGCAACCAAACTTGCTTGGTTTGTTGGTACAAGAATATTAGAGTTATTAACAATTTTTTGTACTCCCCATTGATTGTTAAGTAAATTACCAACATTGAAGATATCAATACTTAACTGTAGTGTATTACGCTTACCATCAATTTTTGTAAATAAGTCTTGTAAAATTTTAACATCAAATTGGCTTCTCCAAGGCATTACAACACCATTTCTTTCAGCATATTGTCCTTTTCTAGAACGTAGATAATCATCTTGCTCAATATATTTAAAAAAGGCATCACTCTGCTGTTGAGCAGTATAAGTTACAGCACTAGCACCAGAACCGATAGTCTGAGAAACAAAAGTAATTTCACTCGGGTCTTTAGGAATATAAATCAAATCTGCGTTAGCACCATCTCTGTTAATATCAGCACTATAAGTATAAGAAAAACGACCAATCGAAGAACCTTCATAGACTAACGAAACACTTGTTGCTAAATGCTTCAAATACTCTTTTCTATAGGTTACAGCCCCAATAATACGAGTAGGAACTACATAATTAGCATAGCTTAATACGGGGCTATTAGATCCATTCACAGTTGCAGTACCTTGCCATGCAGATGCTGGTTGGTCGCCACTGCCATCAAATAAATTCTTTGAATCATTTTTTACATAAGAAAGCATAGCAGATAATCCATTTGAAAATTGTTTCTCTAATTTAGCATTGAAAGAGAAATAATATCCTTGATTTGAATTACCTAACTGTGTAACGTTATATGCTGTAGTTCCTGTTGCACTATACTGACCAGCAGAGGTAAGAGGATTTATATATTTAGCAGTATTAGTTGCTCCATAAATTAAACGACTATCAGGATAACCACTCACATTCAACGCTTGAGGAGCGTTCAAGTTAATATTTCTGAAATAAGCGGTATTGATATCTTTGTTATAAATTGCTTCTACTGAACCTACAATGCCTAGTGGTAGTTGAACATCTACAGCTAAACTACTTTTCCAAGTTTGTGGCATTTTGAAATTAGGTGAAATAGTAGTAGTACCACCTGTAGGAATACTTACACCAGCTTGAGGAACTGTAGTTGGGTAATACGGTTCTATACGGAATGGGCCAGGAACATTTGAGCCTTGCCAAGTTTGCGTAACCTGTAACATACCCGCATCACCCACTTGAGAAACGATCCATACAAAAGGAACTCGACCAGTAAAAATACCAGACCCACCTCTTACTTGAATAGAACGGTCACCTTTTACATCATAATTAAATCCAAATCTTGGAGAAAACATCAATCGAGAATCAGGGAACTGCCCTGTGTTTACTTTTTGTCCACTTTCAAATGTCAATTGAGATATAAGTGGATGGTCTTGTTGACTATTAGGGAATGTTGCATAGTCCAAACGAATACCACCAGTCAATTTCAATTTTCTATTTACGTTAATTTCATCTTGAGCATAAGCAGAATACTGAGCAAACTTAAATGATGGAAATACTTGAGCAAAACCTGGAGCCAATGAGTATGTTAAACCATAAGCAGTAGGAAGTTTTCCTGTGACAAAATCATCCCAAGTATTAAATACATAATAGCCTGTACCAAAACGTTGGAATCCGTTTTTAGTTTCATTAAAATCAGCCTGAACCCCAAATGTTAAATTATTTTTACCAATTGTCATTTCAACATTATCAACAATAGACCAAGTTTTAACATCTCTTAGGTTTCCATAAGAGAACAACTCTGTCCCAAACGAAGTCAAAGGGTTTCCATCTTTTAAAATATCAACAAAAGGGAATTGCCCTCCTTTAGTTGTTCGTGGGTCGTTTTGACGTGTATAAGTTACACGCAAAGTATTAGATGCTTTACCTAAGAATGAGTTTAATTCAGCTGCAAATGAGTAAAAATTGGCAGCCTGGAAATATCCTGAGTTCTCATATTGTAGGGCTTGAGTACTTTGACGATTTTGAGGGTAAAGGTTAACAAATGGAGATGTTGATGTACTAGGTTGAATTCTTGAAGACTCACTTTCTAAAAAACTGTAACGAACATTTAATTTGTGTTTCTGAGAAATATTCCAGTCTAATCTAGCTAAAAACTTATTACTAAAACTTTTAGATGAATATCCCTGATATGGTCCCGTTACATATCCATACTTGTCTGCAAGGTACTGACTAATAGTATTCATTTCATCAACAGTTGGACGAGATACTTGTGGATTCGCTTGCGAGAATGGAAGTGCAGCAGTAGCAGCAATTTGAGAAGGCCCTGGAGTTGTCTGTCTTTCAAATTCTCCGTTTACAAAGTAAAACAATTTATTTTTAATCAGTGGTCCTCCTAATCTAAAACCATATTGCTTGTACTGAAGATCTTGTTTTATGAATGTTTGATCTCCAATTTTATTCCCTTGCATGCCTTCATTTCTGAAATATGTGTAAGCAGAACCAGAAACCTGATTTGTACCTGAACGCGTTACAGCATTAATAGCACTACCAATAAAACCTGATTGACGAACATCATACGGAGTAACGTTTACTGAGATTTGCTCAAGTGCATCTAATGAAATGGGGGAAGCATTACCTCCAGGTAAATTTCCTCCAATACCAAAGTTATTGTTAAAGTCTGCACCATCTACCGTAATATTATTTTGACGATAGTTACCACCTCCAATTGATGTACCATTAGCTTGTGGAGTAAGGCGTGTCAAATCGTTAATATTTCGACTGATTGAAGGGAGAGATGAGATTTGTTCTCTACCGATATTAGTGATAGCACCTAGCCTGTTTTCACTCATTACATTACTTATAGTAGATGTAACTTTCACTTCGTTTAGTACTGTACCTTCGTCACTTAATTTGAAATCAAGAACAGTAGTAGAAGCAAGGGTAGTGTAAACACTTTCTTTTACCTGTTCTCTGAAACCAACAAATGTTACTTTAATAGTAAAAGGGCCACCTACACGAACACCTGATAAGGCATAACGCCCAGATGCATTCGTAGAAATACCATAACGTGTACCTGATGGTGTGTGAATAGCAATCACACTTGCACCTGGTAATGCTTCTCCCTTAGTATCGGTTACTATACCTGAAATTGAAGAAGTGGTTACCTGTGCAAAAACCCGTACACTTGAAATCGTCGCCGTAAGTAAAAAAAGCAAACTCATGACTACTTTAGTGGTAAAGATTTTTTTCATGATAGTGAATTTGGAATTTAGTTAGAAACTGAATGGATGAATTTACACGCAAAATAACAACAAAATTTTAGTATCCCCAAAAAACAAAAATTAACATAATGTAAAAGTATTAAATGTAACATACAGTAATTCAGATTATACAAAAACAAACCATTAGAATAATACAATTTATTATCTAAATAAGTATGAGGCGATAAATAAATAGATATGATTAATTTTAAAATTCAGTACATTGAAAATATTTTAAATAGCAAAGTATATTTAATATTAGAATATAGGTACATAATAAATAAAGACCATTCCGTCTATGTTGCCAAATGATGTTTTTGAAATTATCTGTTATACCAACAGAATATATTAGTTGTTATCAAAAGACAACATAAGATTAATGGCTAGAAAAAACACGATGAGTCTGATTATGGTGCAACTTGTTTTAGACAACTAAGCCAAGGAAGAAAGCCTATTCTTGATTTAAGTAAAAATCAAGTCCGTCATTCAACAAAAACATCAAAAAGAATTGCTTGAAAGTATTAACTACAGATATAAATACCTCAGACATAATGAGAAGGCAACCCTACACAACCATACACTACTGCTTCTGAAAACAATGTCGAAAAGGAAGAGCAATCCTTTATTACGATGAACTGCTCTTATCATCTAAATATCATAATTACTTAAATTATTTCCTTATAAACTGCGAAAAAGATTGTTATAAACTTTAAACAACAATAAATACTATGACAAATTATAGCAATATTTTTTATCTGTGTATCTATTTTTGGAATACTAATACAACATTATCCCATTTTGATGGCAATTCATGTTTTTTAAACATAACATTACCTTCCAAAGGATCTCGAACATAAATAAACCCATTCTTCATACTATCTACTACAACAAAATGATTGCTATTAATTCTTATAATACAAGGAGTATAAGAATCTAACTGCTCTAAATTGGGAACATTTAATCCCTTAGCTTTTAGCCCTGCAGTATTTGAATATCTCTTTAAATTCAGCATTGAAGTCCCTTTCCTATTACTGGCTAATTGACTCCGCATTTTAGTGTAATCTATTTTTTTAATATCATAATACTCAAAAATCATCCTTAAACAACAATACCCACAAGAATAACTATCTGTCTGTACAAATACATTTTTAAAAGAAAATTGCTTCTTAGGAAGAAAAGGTATATAGGATGCACATATTAGTGTAAGCAAGCTGACTCCTGCTGCGATTTTATGTTTGGTTTCCATTTGGTTTTCACAATTGAATTAACGAGTAAATTAAACTCTTCTTTATCAGCAACACCACCTATTACAATATTCTGTACATTACCATTTTTGGTATAAATAAATGAAGGTACTAATTTGATCGAATCCAAAACAGATTTTTCTCTAATCTTAAAAATGGGGTAATTAATTTTATCAAGCTCTATCAATTTATTTATCTCTGTCATATTAGCCTTTTTTCTAAAAACAGGGAAAATAGGTATTTTCTTATTCAGATAGGATTTATCTGAATTCAATATAGATAAAATATGTCTACAATGAGGACATGAAGGAGAAACAACAACATAGATTCTTTCCAAACTATCAGCTTGAAGCTTGCTAGATGGGTTTAGTAACAACCAATTCGAGCTTGAAATAGATTGCCCAATAACCAGTTTGTCTATATTATTTGCAGGGGGAATGGCCTGAATATCTATTCTGCTAAAGTAAAGTGTAGCAACAAGAATAAAAAGCCCTACTGCACCACCTATTATCTGTGCTGTTTTATTTAAAGTTTTCATTTGATTATCCAATAGTTACATTTTCTTTTCTTGTAAAAAACGGTGCTATTATAAGTGCTATAGAGATGTTTTTAAATATACTTGAGATAAAAGTGCTTATCTCATTTATATGATATTTTCTTGTTGTACCTAGATAGACAATCATTTTTCTAATAGTAAAATCATCATATCCCTTCGATGAGTATTCTGACACCATTTTTTCTGCTAAATGTTCAAAATAAAGCTTATCTATATAAGTAGTATATAGATAAAAAAATAACCCTAAAAAAAAGCCCGTTATCAAACCAATTTGAGCTCCTTTAAGCAGTAATTGTTTATATGTTAATTGAAATCCCAAGCTAAAAAAGTAAAGTAGTAAGGTAGCAATTACAACAAAAACAGAAAATACTGTTTGATAAGCTAAATTCCTAAATAGATCAGGCCATATACTATTTACTAGAAAGAATATCATCAAGATATTGGTTTGTAAAAATGAGTATTTTATCATTTCTTAATACCATTTAAATTTTTAAATATATCTCATTACCTTAATATCAATTAGGAAGCTATCTTAACAACTGCTTACTATTACAAAAACTCATTGCTTTCAAAATCAAATCCCTAAATAAAACAAATGCAAAGAGTTTTATAAAATGAAATAGTAACTAAAAAAGAATGATTCAACATACTATTGATAAGATAGCCTCCAATTTATAATCTAATCTTGACAGCAAATTCTATTTGGATTAGAACTACACTGCGATTGACCAAGAATCTGTCCTCCTATTTGTTGACAAGTAGAATACTCCTCTTCATATCCACCATTTGGACAAGGATCTGTACAAGGAGGGGCATTTGACACATTTCCACTTATATCAATACAATCAATTGTTCCACCAACTGCACCCAAACAAGCAGCAAGCACTGGAACTACCCCACCTGAAACTGAAGCACAACCTACCCAGGCTCCAATCGTAGCTAACCATTGACCAAAAGAGCAACCTTTTCCATTAAGAACAGCCAGTTGCTCATCTGAAAGAGAACTTATATGAGTAATAGGAGCTTGTTTTGAAGAAAAAACTAAACTTTGTTTATATCCACTCAGCGTAACGGTGAATAATAACATTAAAACATAGAACATCTTTTTCATTTTAGTGAAGAATTTAAGTTACAAGGACTTGATTTCAACATAAATATATACAATACAAAGTATTATACATATAATTTTATAAAATTTAATAGACTTTATCACGGTTTATTTATTATAGGATAAGAGCATAATCTGCATTGATTTTCTAAGGATATATAAATGCCTTAAATTTCGCTAATTTACGGTTTTTACTTATCAAAAATAGACTGAGTTGTCTGTAAGCATTATCATTAATTAAACCTACTTGTTACAAACCGTGATAAAGTCTAATAGACATTATCACGGTTTATTGTGTATCGATATTTTACAAATCAATTTGCAACTTTAATATGTGACTCTCTGCTTAAAATGAGAATTATCCCATGATTCAAAATCATTAATTTACGATTTAATTTTCTACTGTATCAAACCGTGATAAGGTATAATATATTTTTTTTTATCTATAATATCTCAGATATTTTGTTGCATACTTAGCATATCAAAATAAAAAAATGAAATGAAACTACATATAATTACTGATTACCCTGTTGAGGTAAATCGTATCTTTGCAAAAAAGAAAAACTAACAACATCATGAAATTATATTTTAGACAAGTAGGTGAAAGTGGTCAGCCTATCATTATTTTACATGGTATATTTGGCTCTTCAGACAACTGGCTTACCATTGGCAAAGTTTTGGGTGAAAAAAATCGTATATATATGGTTGACCAACGTAATCATGGGCAGTCGCCACGAAGCGATGTGTTCAATTACGAAGTAATGGCTGACGACCTTAAAGAGTTTATCGACGAACATCAGCTCAAAAACCCTATTATTGTTGGACATTCGATGGGTGGCAAAACCGTGATGCAATTTGCTATGAACTACCCCGATGCTTTTGCTAAAATGATTGTAGTAGATATTGCTCCTAAATATTACCCTGTACACCATAGCATGATTTTACAAGGATTAGCGGCTATCGACCTACCCAATTTGGCAAGCCGTACCGAAGCCAACGAAATTCTGAAAAGATTTGAAGAACAGGAGGGTGTTCGACAGTTTCTCCTCAAAAACCTTTGGCGTAATCCCGAAAAAGGAAATCAGTTTGATTGGCGAATCAATGTACCTGTCATTGCTAAAAATATTGATGTGGTTGGGCACGAGCTTGCCAATGAAAAGGCCATTCAACAACCCGTTTTGTTTATCCGTGGCGAAAACTCGCACTATATTCAGCCCGAAGATGAGCGTAAAATCTGGGAATTATTCCCCAATTATGAATTAGTAAGCATTGTAGGTGCTGGCCACTGGGTACAAGCTGATCAACCTCAAGCATTTATTGAAACCGTGAATCAGTTTGTCAACCAGTAATTTTTTCCAAATATGTCTCTTTTTTTAATACCTACTACGCTTGCCCCGGATACGGCCAATCAGGTACTTGCACCACAAATCAAAGAGGTGATTGGTGTCACCAACCATTTTTTTGTGGAAAATATCCGTACGGCTCGCCGCTTTATTAGCGAACTAAAATTAGGAAAGGTAATTGACGAATTGCATTTCTACGAGCTAACCAAGGATACGTCTATCGAACAAGTTCGGGCATATTTCAAAACCGTTCCGAAAGGCGAAGCTATCGGTGTAATGTCAGAAGCGGGGTGTCCAGGTATTGCCGACCCCGGAGCAGTGGCTGTAAAGGTGGCTCATCAGTTGGGGATTCAGGTACGGCCTTTGGTGGGGCCTTCGTCTATTTTATTGGGATTAATGGCTTCAGGCTTTTCAGGACAATCTTTTGTTTTTCATGGCTATTTACCCATTGAAAAAGTAGAACGGCACAAAGCATTACGAGCTTTGGAAAAAGATGCCCAAAAACAACAAACCCAGATTTTTATGGAAACTCCTTTCAGAAATAATACTTTTCTGGAAGATATTCTCCAAATCTGTAACCCTACTATGCAATTGTGTATTGCTTGTAATGTTAGTGGGTCTGACGAATTTATTCAAACAAAGAGTATCGCTCAATGGCAAAAACAAAAACCTGATTTACACAAAAAACCTACCATGTTTTTGTTAAGTATTTAGGCATAGGGCAATACCCAATGATGTATTCTCCAATTTGAAACACCCTTTTGTTTCGTTGATATAAGCCATTATCTTTGTCTTAGCAGATAATAGCTTACCCCAATTTTTGGTATCTGGGGTATAGCATAGCAAAATACAAAAATGATACAACTCGAAATTTTTACATTTAATCCTTTCCAAGAAAATACATACGTACTATGGGATAAAACCTTGGAATGCGTTATTATCGACCCAGGGTGCCATGTTTATGAAGAACGAAAGATTTTGACCGATTTTATTACCAGCAAACAGCTTAAACCTGTCAAATTACTCAATACCCACGCTCATATCGATCACATTCTGGGAAATGCTTTTATCAAACGAACCTATTCGATTGGCTTACATTTACACGCAAAGGATATTCCTGTGCTGGAATCGGCCCCAAGTCGTGCAGCTTATTGGGGGTTTCCTGCTTATGAGCATACAGAGGTAGATACTTTTTTGGAAGAAGGGACAGATATTACTTTCGGAAATACAACGCTTGAGGTATTATTTACGCCAGGGCATGCACCAGGCCATGTGGTTTTTTATCATAAAGGTCAGCAGCTTGTGATTGGAGGCGATGTACTTTTTAGGGGAAGCGTTGGGCGTACAGATTTGCCTTTGTGTAGCTTTGCAGATTTAGAAAAAAGTATCAAAACAAAATTATATACTTTGCCCGACACCACTACGGTATATCCGGGTCATGGGCCTAGTACTACTATCGGTTTTGAGAAAAAAAATAACCCTTTTGTAAAATTATAATTGTCTTTGACAAACTTCTTATTCCATTATGACCATAAAATCACACATTCCTAATGCACTTACCTGTGGAAATCTACTCTGTGGTATATTAGGTTTAAATGTTCTTTTCACAACCGAAGATTTCGTTAATCAACCAGAGGCAATGCTTTTACCTTCGTTATTGATAGGCTTGGCATTAGTTTGTGATTGGCTTGATGGATTTATAGCTCGTATGTTACATGTTTCTTCGCCTATTGGTAAAGAACTTGACTCACTAGCCGATATGGTTACCTTTGGGGTACTACCTGCTTTTATTATGCTCAAACTCATTGAAGGTAGTTGTACTTCGGGTACTTGTACGGTTGGGCTTTTTGGTTTTTATAAGCCTTATATTGCTTTTGCTTTGGCTATATTTTCGGCACTTCGGCTAGCCAAATTTAATGTAGATACCCGCCAAAGTCATTCGTTTATTGGTGTACCAACACCTGCCAATGGTATGGTGGTGGCATCGTTGCCTCTTATTTTGGTGTATAACCCCGAATTTCGTGACTATGTACTCAACTACAATACACTTATTGTATATTCGGTAGTAATGTCGTATTTGTTGGTGGCCGAGTTACCCCTTTTTGCTCTGAAATTCAAGAGTTTTGATTGGAAAACCAATCAGGTAAAATATATCTTTTTGATTTTATCGGCTATCTTATTGTTCTTACTCAAATTTGTGGCTGTGCCTCTTATTATCTTTATTTATATCTTGATTTCAATCATTGATAATTTTATTAAAAAACAACCAAGCGAAGCATAAGTAAGAGGACTGAGTTAGGTGTTAGAAATATACGAAAGCTTAGGCATTATTTAGGGTAGCGTTAATTTATATAAAAACAACAAAGCTAATACGTCTTCTGGTGTTTCCGTATAGTTTTAGCTTAATGTTTTGAATCTTAAAAGTTGATTATCAAGTATTTAATCTCAAAACTCCGCATTTGTAATTAAACACTGCTACTGAAAGGTATTTTTTTATATATTTCGAGCATATCATAATCCCCTCAAGGAAAATATTGGGGGGATTCTTTTATTTCAAGAGGTGAATACATGACAGGATTGCCTATACCTTTGATAGGTAATAAACCCAATCTTTTCATTATTTTTATACTACTATTTATATATATTATCCTATATTTATCCATAAATTCAACTTTGTCTTCACAAACCAGTATTCACTTTGTATATGATTTATTCTAAAATTATAGGTGTTGGGCATTATGTTCCTGACAATATTATTACCAACCAGTATCTCGAAAGTATTATGGATACTACCGACGCTTGGATTACCGAACGTACAGGGATTAAAGAACGACGATACTTTACCTATGGCAAAGACACCAATGCTTCAATGGCCACAGAGGCAGCCCAAATAGCGATTGAGAGGGCAGGTATTACTCCGCAGGATATAGATTTTATTGTGTATGCTACTATAACACCCGATTATTATTTTCCTGGGCCTGGTTTTGTACTTCAACGCAACCTTGGTATCCAAAATGTTGGTGTATTAGATATTCGTGACCAATGTTCGGGCTTTGTATATGCTATCGCTACAGCCGACCAGTTTATCCGTTCGGGTATGTACAAAAATATACTGGTGATTGGGGCTGAAGTGCAATCTACCTTTTTGAACCATTCGACCGAAGGCCGAGGTGTGGCTGTTATTTTTGGCGATGGAGCTGGAGCGGCAGTTTTGCAAGCTACCACCGACAAAAACCATCGTATCTTGTCGACTCACTTACATGCCGATGGAAATTTTGCTGAAGATTTGTACGTAAAAGACCCAGGAAGTACCCGTGAAAAAAGATTCTTTGATGATTTGATTGCCGACAAAAGTACAGGCGAGGTTATTATGAATGGTAATATGGTATTTAAACACGCTATAGTACGTTTTCCTGAGGTGATAAAAGAGGCTCTGACAGCCAACCAATTAACACCCCAAGACATTGACTTGCTGGTGCCACACCAAGCTAATCTAAGAATTTCGGAATATGTTCGTCAACAAATGGGGCTTCCAGAAGAAAAGGTAATGAACAATATCCAGAAATATGGTAATACTACAGCAGCTTCAATACCTATTGCTTTAAGCGAAGCATGGGAATCGGGTAGGGTAAAAGATGGCAACTTGATTTGTTTAGCAGCCTTTGGCAGTGGATTTACGTGGGGGTCGGCTCTTATTCGCTGGTAGTGTAGGTGTACAAGCTCACCAACACTATATTGATGAGCTTGTACAATAACTAATACTGCCCTGTAGAAAGTAACACCAACGTACAGGCTTCTTCAACCTCAATACCGTTGTTATGAGCCAATTGTTCTAATACAGGATTTTCGGTTCCGGGATTAAATACAATTCGTCTGGGCTTGAGTTTCATCAAATAATCAAAATACGTATCTTGATGTTGAGGCCCAATATACATCGTCACTGTATCAATATTTTCTAATTCAGGAAAGCCTTTTTGTATGGTAGCTCCTGCCACCTCGCCTGTTTTGATACCTAACAATTCTATTTCGTGACCATGTTGTACCAGCATATTGCTTGCCAAATAGGCATACCTATTACTGTTAGTGGTTGCTCCTAATACTAATGTTTTTTTGTTCATTATCATTTTAATTAAAATCTAAAGCATACGCTGTAATAGCCAGACAATGTCCGTTATTGAGCTAATTATTGAACTACCCAAAACACCACAACTTGTTATTAGCCAATAAAGTACAATACCCGTTTGAGATGTTTTCATTTTGTTTATCTACTTACTATTTCATCTATCAGTTATTATCACTTTTGGCTATTACCTTTGTTAGAGTTTCGGCATAAACAGCGGCTCTTCTTCAGGTTTGAGCCAGTTGAATAATATGTAAATTTCAAGATTTTGTTTACTTTTAAACAATTTTTATTAAAGTATTAGTTTCGGTACAATCCCAAAATATTGTTAAAGTCCATTACCATTTTTATATTAATATATGAACATCCCAAACTCTCATGATGATTTTTGTCGGTTTTGGACAAATAATCAACAACAAGCCATTATGTCTTTTATTAATGGCCAATATCATTTTATTCCTAATCTTCTGCCAGAATTGGCCGTACAAATGCCAACCCAGCAAGTAGCTTATATTCTGGAAAAAAAACTAGGACAACATAGCTTTTATCAGGCCATCAACCCACAAAATACGATTGAAAGCCCTGTTGCTTCGCAACAAGACGGACAGTGGCTCAAAACCGTCAATATGGTTGGTATCAATGTACGTACTATTCAAAGCTTCTGGAATGTAGTAAAATACGCCCTTACCCTACCCGCCTCCCAATCGTCGGTTCATTTATTGCCTATCTGGGAATGTGGCGTAGTGGCAAGTCTTTATGGCATGGCTAGCTGGAATATTAACCCCGAATTTTTTGACCAAGAGCTAGCCCGTACCTATCCACACCTCGATACCGTAGAAAAACAACTGAAAGTAGTTGTCAATATTTTACATGCTTTGGGCAAAACAGTTGGCATGGATGTAATTCCTCATACAGACCGTTATTCAGAAATTGCACTTGCCAATCCTTGTTATTATGAGTGGCTTCAAAGAAAAGAGTTTGATATTATCAATCACGAAGCCAATTTGCACGAAAAAGTTCAAGAAAGAATTTTTGCTTTTTTACAAGTCGAAGGAAGTGCCACAAACAAAGTGTATCCCAATAACGCTCTGGATTTTTTCAATAATCAACTATTTACAGAAGCAGAACGCATTGAAGTATTATTTGGTATAAAAAAAGACCTTGGGGCTAGAAACAAACGCCGCAATGAACTGATCAGTTATTTGTTTGCTGAAGGCTATGAAACTGTTCCTGCCACCATGGCTCCACCGTATCGGGGCTTGGCAGTAGACCACCGAGAAGAAGCCAAAACAGTTGATGAAGATGGCCGTATTTGGCGAGATTACATTATTACAAAACCACAGGCCATGTCGAGGGTATTTGGGCCATTGAGTAGGTTTAAGTTGTACGAGCCCATCGACAATAATGCACAATGGGAAATCAATTTCGATGCCCCTCGTAGTGAAGTTTGGCAATATGTGGCACAAAAATATGAGTACTTTTCACACCAATATAACTTCGACTTTATGCGCGGCGATATGTCGCATGTACAAATGATGCCCAATGGTACTCCAGACGAGCCAAGCCTATATTATGATATACACAAATACATCAAAAATTATATCCGCCAAACAAAACCTTCTTTTGGGTATTTTGCCGAAAGTTTTTTGGCACCACCCAACCTTATGGCTTACGGAGTAGAAGAAGCTCATTTGGAAGGCTCCGATACAGACTCTACCCTTGGCGATTTACAGTCGATGGTAGTGGGTAGTCCTCGATTTGTAGCAGAATTTGCTAGGTATCATCAATTGGCTCAAACTCGGCGTTTTGCTCCAAATTTTACCATCATGACTGCCGACAAAGACGACCCACGTTTTGACGAATTTTATGTAAAAGGCAACGAGCTTCGACTTTTTATGGCTTTGTTTCTAACAGATATGCCATCCTATATGGCACTCGGTTATGAACAACGAGACCCTCATACAAGCCCTGCCCCTAACGAACATTATACAAAATTATATGTATTCCATCTTTCAGAAGGTGAAAAAGCCACGAATGGGCCTTATATTTGGGGAAAGAATGCAACACTTTTTAGGAATTTAACGTTTTTAAGACAGATTGCAGACACTATCTTGCCTACATTGGCCACCTCTCCCATACAGTGGCTTATCGCTCCAGATACATTAGGCATAAAAAAAGTGATAGCTTGGACTCAAGCAACAAACCCTAAGTATGTTTTTATCGTAAATACCGATATTGAACACGATGTTCAAGAGGTAAACCTTGGAGGTATAGAGCAATCTCGGGTTTTGTCTAACATTTTTTCAACAATACAAGAGCCATTAATTGATCTAACCCAACAAAGCAACATCTTTGTTCTGGATAAGCTACTGGCAGGAGAATGTAAGATTTTTAAGCTTAAAGCTGCGGAATAGTCATATTTTTTATTTAATTTACCTTGACAAAACCGCCACATAAATAAGCATTAGCTACTTCAGACATAGCAGAACGAATGTTTCTCTTCCAATACTAAGTAGTATAGAAACACCTTAAAGTGCTTATTTTCACCATTATATTTATGCAGACCTATTGAGGAAATGCAATGATATTATCTTTTTTTAGTATGCTCATGAATTAGCCAGACATCCGTTATAGGTTTACTTATTAGATAAATATTGTGCCAATAACCCTGAACCAAAACAAATTCAGGTATGATTTGTTGCCATTAAAAGTAAATACTGTATCAATGATACTACCAAGAGTATGTACTAAAATGTTGAATTTATTGTAAACAAACGCACAAAATAATCAGTTTAATCAATATAATCAATTCCATTTTAATTTTTAAACATTACACCCATGCCTGAAAAGAAATCGGCGTTGAAAATCAACAAAATCAGTAGTTTCTGGAACGAGAAATGGGTGGATATTCCGTTCACTGAAGTCGAAGTCCCACCACGTTATCAGGTATCAAATTATGGCCGTTTGAAAAGTTTTCAAAATGACCCAGTAAATGGCGATGTTATTGCTGGCTCTAAAATACAAGGATACAAATCCCTCAATATCAGAGCTAAAGGCAACAAGTCACTCAACCGGTACGTACATAAACTGGTAGCTGAATTTTTCCTCAAAAAAGACTCTGAGGAAAAGAAATTTGTTATTCATCTCGACCACGACAAGCTCAATAATCACTGGGAAAATCTCAAATGGGTAACTCGTGATGAAATGACCATCCATAACCGCGACAATCCCGCTGTTAGAGATAAGGTTATTCCGAGAAGAACCAAAAATTACAAACTAACAGAAAGTAAAGTCTTGATGATTAAAAAGATGTTGCGTTCTGACAAAAACCGTCTGAAAATGATTGCCAAACAGTTTGGCATTACACACACCCAACTCAATCGAATTCGTTCTGGCGAAAACTGGGGCCATGTAAAATTGGATGACGAAAAGTAAAAAGCTAGCTGATAGAGGTGGTTTCATGCCTCTTCTATCAGCTAGCTTTTTTTGGGTAATATGCAAGAATCATTTGTTTATTCTCACTACCTTGCTTTTGTAGGATTTTAGCCTAGTGGTAGCGTAAAATAGAACGTTGAGCCTCCATTATTACTGGTTTCAAACCAGATACTTCCTTTGGCATTGTCAACTACCCATTTGGCCAAAGCCAACCCCACGCCTGAGCCTTCTTCTTTGGTACTAAAATCTAGCATAAATATCTTGCTTCTGTCGTCTTCAGGAATACCAATGCCATTGTCGGTTACACTAAAGGTTATTGCTTCGATACCTACTGTTAGCTTTATCAAAATGGTAGGATGACGATAAGGCGGTACCGACTGAATAGCATTAACAATCAGGTTTTTGATAATATTGCCTGTCAAATGCCTATCGCCGACTACATAAATAGACGAATTGGGAATATCTTTGATGAGTTTGATCTTTTTATCTTCCAAAAATAGATTGATAACTTTGGTTGCTTCCGACACAAAATCAAATACTTCTTTTTTAGGAATAGGCATTCGAGCAAAGTCAGAAAATGAATTAGCAATATACGATAAGTTATCTATTTGCCCTGTCAGCGACTCTATTTGGTCTTTGATTTGTACAGTGTCAATAACTGCCCCACGAGACAACTTGTGTTGTAAAAGCTGCAAAGAAAGCTTCATGGGAGTTAATGGGTTTTTAATTTCATGAGCTACCTGCTTGGCCATTTGCTGCCATGCCGATTGTTTGTTGGAGTCGGCCAAGGCCATTTTAGATTCCTCTAGCTTTACCAACATTTCGTTATAGGCTTTGATTAAAACGCCTATTTCGTCGTCCGAACGCCATGATAAGGGTTCGTTGGGCTTGTTCAAATCTATTTTTTTCAGCTTATTGGTAATCATTCTCAAAGGCACAGTAAGGGCATTCGAGGCAAAATAAGATAGCAATAGTAATACCAAAAATATGGTAGTAAAAGTATTGAGCAACGAGCCTATTACGGCTATTACTTCTTTTTCGTACAGTACTTTCGAGTCATAGAAGGGTACACTCACAACGCCCAACAAACGCCCATCGTTTGAGCGAATTCCTACAAAAGCACTCATAAACGACAAATTGCCTAGCTGGTCGGTTAAGCTCACTTTTCGTTCTTTTTCTTCAATAAGTTTGATATAAGCCTTGGGATTCAGAAAAGGCGACACCATGCCCGTTTCGTAAGGTAATTGTTTGTTGGTAGCCAACAAACGCCCTGTTGTATCAAAAACGCTTACGTATTTTTTGCTATTGGCTGCAATTTTGATGAGCGTATCTGACAAAAAGGGTTTACTCATTTTACCTTGTACATATTTTTCGACGGCAGGCCAAATACTAATACTGGCATTTTCGGTTTGACTCAAATACGCTTGTGCCTGACTTTCGCCAAGCTTTGTACCAATAATACTGAGCGTAATACCGACAACCAATATCAATGGAAGCAAAAAGGCTATATTCAAATAAATCTGAATTTTGGTAGCCAAATTTACATTCATTTTCATAAACCCATATCGTGTACTGTACATCAGCATCACACAAATAATGGTTACAACCAATATCAAAAACAAAAAAGAAAAGTTAGAATAAATCGTAGATGGACTGAGTACTTCCGACGAAACGATAATTTTACGATGGTTTTTACCATTTATGGCCAAATGCTTATAGCCACTGTAAGTTACGCCTTCGGTATAAAGAGCGGGGTTTTCCAAAATATCTTTGGGCATTTTTCGCTCGTAATTGTAGTCTTTGCCTCCAATATTAACAATACGGTTATTTTCATAAACAGCATAGCTAAAATTGCTTACTTCGGGCTGAGATTCGCCACTCAATGCAAATTCGGCAACGCCATCACGGGTAATACCGTCTCTTTCTCGTAAATCTAATATCACAAAACCAACCTGACTCTCGCTAGTTGTTGCTACTGGAATAAACTCGACATATTGCTTCAAAAAGCCATTATGGGGTTCATTGACAAAATACAAACCAGTATAGTTTGTTCGGTATTTGGGACTGCCATAACGAGCTATATAATCATTATAATTTAATGCTCCCGACGAATTATCAAGCGAATTACCCTGTAAATCAAACACCGAAATCTCGACATCATAATAGTCAAAATAACTATCTAAAAGGTATTTTTTGATATAATTCTGAATTTGTTCACGAGGTAATACCGCCGAGCGAGTCAAACTTTGTAAGGTTGAATCTGTTCGTACTTGGGTATTAATTTTGCTCAGTAAAAACTCGCCTATTTCGTCATTCTCGGCAAGGTATTTTTTGCCAAACTGTTGCTTCTGTACGGTGTCTCGTCTAATAGCCTGATTATATATTACAAACGTAGCCAAAGCCGCACATATAATCGATACCGTGAAAAAGTAAATGGAAGTTTGATAACGAAAAGTATAAAGGTATTTGGGAAAACGAAGCAAATATACCAACAAAAAATACACCCAATGTAAGCTCAGTACAAACACACTCATTTGCTCTGTAAATACATAAAAAGCCATTACTGCCAAGCCAACAACCACAATCAAACCCACCACAAATAAAAGCTTGGCACGACGAAGTAATTTAATAAACAGATTACTTAACAGATGAATAGATAAAAAGTAAATGATACTGACTAATATAAATACTTCGATACAAGACACTTTGAGTGGCCTTTCCCAAAAATCAATACTAAGCGACAAGTCGAGGCGATATTGCGAATGAGTATAAATATTGACCAATACATGGTACAAAATATTGAACACATAAAAACTCCATACAATCAAAACCCCTGCCAATACCTTTTTGGAGGTTTCGGAAAGGTGCATCATCCAAAAATAAAACTTCATCTTGTAATAATAATTGACCAGATAAAGCAACAGGATAAAAAAGGCGATCGAGTTGAGTATTAAATCGCCCAACGATGGAATAATGGCCGATGAAGCATAATATTTGGGGTTAAATAGATGGGATTCGTAAAAAATAAATGGCAACGAGTAAAATAACATAACACCTCGTATAGTCAGCAAATAAACTGCTAAAAGGATAAATGCTTTCTCAAATTTGTGCTTGTGATTGTAATTCCAGATACACGCCAAGATAAATACTGTCAGAAAAAATAAACCCAAAATACCTAAAAGAATAACATTGACAGGAATCGACTGGTTTTTGAGGTTATCAACTTTGGGAGGTACTACCGAAAACAAAAAGGCTTGTTCTTCCGAAAAAACATTCAAATGCGTAGCGGGTGCTCGTGAAATATCAAGCCGTTGGGGGTCAATCGAAAAAATGGCAGGATTATAATTGGATTTTAAATGGTTGGTTTCTGACTCGTATAAATGATAAAGTTCTATCAGCGAAAAAACCTCAAAACCTCGTTCGATAAAATGGTTTATCAAAAACTTACTCCCACTCAAATCCAACGATTTGATAGCATAGTTTCCTCGAATCATGGCATAATCTGGCACAAACCTATCGTCTGACCAATACACCAATTGTTGGTTCTTAAAAACAAAATAAGGGTGCTGTGTAGTTAGGCTAAAATGCGAAAACTGCGGATTGGCAGGTAATTGCTGAATAACTGCATAGATACGTTTAGCATCTTCGCTACAAACTTTTACTTCCTCCTGAGCTTTGATTTGTACGTCGTAAAGATACTTGTCTTCGGTAGCACTGATTGGGCCTTTTTCCGTAAAAAAATACATAAAAAATGCTAAACTAAATGTTAGTATAGCAAGTATAAGAAATACTTTACTTTTACTAAAAATAAGCCGAAGAAAGGATTGATAAGTTGATGTCATAAGGATTATTAACTGGCAGATTGTATTATTTAAAGGCAAAATATCTGTTTTTTACAGTTTTCCAAGCCTATTTCCGTACAGATTACGGTATTGTATAGTTTCCTGTAATATTTCTCAAAAGTAATATAATATTCTCATATTCAATAAAATGTAGTTTCAAACATGAGTCATCTCGAATTTTAGGTAATATTAAAAGAAACCTCCTATGGGTGTTGGTTGGGATTTATGAGGTAGACCATCGTCCTTTTTTTCCCAATAGTGTGCGGCTTAGGTCTCGCCCTATTGGAAAAAAAGCACACAAATAATAGGTATTTCTCGACTATTAATCAAAAAAGACAGAATGACTCTTGTTTGAGGTATAGTTCACCCCAATACCAAGTAGTTGGGTGTTTTACAAAATATACCTCAAAAGAGTTTTACTCAACCCACATCTACAATTTTAGGAGGGCTTTGTACTGCATTTTCTGCTTCAAAAATGCAGTACTTATTATACTTTAGTGCTATATATCCTGAATATTACTCGCCCCAAAACCTGAATAATGACCTAAAAAATAGCTTCAGCAATCTTTTTGGTACTTTCAGATTTGCTCATGGTATAAAAATGTAAAATTGGAGCTCCAAAATCAATAAGTTCTTTACATTGCTGTATACACCAATCAATTCCTACTTGCTTTACGTCTTTATCAGATTTGCATTCATTAACCGCTTTTACCAAATCTTGAGGTATATCGAGGTGGAAAATTCTTGGCAAAACCGTTAATTGTTTTTTGGTAGCTAATGGTTTTAATCCTGGAATAATAGGTACATTGATACCCTCAGAACGGCATTTTTGGACAAAGTCAAAATATTTTTTATTATCAAAAAACATTTGTGTCACAACATAGTCAGCCCCCAAAGCCACTTTTTGGCGAAGGTATTCAAAATCGACATCAATATTGGGTGCTTCAAAGTGCTTTTCGGGATAACCCGCCACACCAATACAAAAATTAGTAGGACTGATTTCGGTTTCTTCGTGTAGCAATACCCCTTGATTCATTTTTACAACCTGCTGAAGCAAATCGCTTGCATAAGCATGTCCACCCTTTTCAGGCACAAAAGCGGCGTTGCCTTTTACGGGGTCGCCACGTAGTACCAGCACGTTGTCGATACCCAAATAATGTAAATCAAATAAAAAATCTTCGGTTTCTTCTTTGGTAAAACCTCCGCAAATTACGTGTGGCACTGCATCTACTTTGAAACGATTAATAATAGAAGCACAAATACCCACTGTACCGGGGCGTTTTCGGGTTGGAATACGCTCTATTCGGCCATTGATAATCTTTTCAATAAACTCTTCACGGTGGTAGGTTACTTCAATAAAAGGAGGTTTGAACTCCATCAGAGGCTCAATATTACCCATCAAGGTTTGAATACTTTCTCCTTTTACAGGCGGAATAATTTCGATCGAAAAGAGGGTTTTACCTTTGGCCTCCTCAATGTACTGTGTAATTTTTGTCATTTTGTGGTAATAAGTTGGAGTGCGGAATTAGGAGTTCAAAGATACACCAAAAATCAGGTTGCTTATTTGAGTATATCAATAATTTGCCTCACGTCGCTTAATTCTGTCCATTTTAGCATTGTCAGATACATACGCTTCAATATACTTGGGTTACGAATTTTTAGGGCTAATGCTTCTATTTTTAAGTCCAGATGCTCAATGAATACATCGTGCTGAACACTTGGCAAATGAGCCAAGCTGGTGGCTACGTCCCATGCTTTTTGTCGGGCAATACCTATACTAAAATTTATTACAGCGGCATTCCAATTTTCTGAAATTTTATCTAAAAAACGCATTGGAAACCAAATTTCGGTCAGTTCGTTTTGTACCTCACCTACCAGCGACGAAATTATATCGTTGATTTTGTTAAAGTCGCCTTCCAAGGTATCAATACTCTTGTCGAGGCTTGTTTGTGCCGCAGCAATTCCCAAATCCAGATTAATATGAGCATTTATGCCCAAAAGAAGATGTTGAATTACGGTAATTTCATTTTTTTGGCAGGCATCAAAAGCAACTTTCCATGAGCGAGTAGGCTGTTTTTTTTGTATATATAACTCATGAGCCTTCAAGTACCTTTTGGCAAATATCACATCTAGGCGAGTCATCCGAGTGGCATCGGCAAATATACCATCGTCTATTCCTTTCTTGACAGCCAGTGTCATTTTTCGATACAGGCACGCAAAATATCCTATTGCCGAGCGGTCTTTATGACATTGTACAATTATGGCATCTAAAGCATGCAAAACGTCATCTATGGTTTGAATATTTTTCATCTGCTCAGTTGTTTTGAAAAGCTATCACCAAACTTTCCCATTCTTTTTCTAGCGATACCGAGGGCATCTTTGCTTTGGCACGGGTATACCAGTAATTGGCATTCCAGTTATCGCCTTCTTTACGATGCAGATAGGCGTGTAATCTATCATATAATTGTGTGCCTTCTTGCGACTGAGCAATATCGTGTGCGGCATCCCAATCGCCCTTGGCATCGTACCACAAAGCTTGTAATAATACATTCCAGTGTAAGGGCGGTTCAGCATCGGAAAGAGTGATTTTGAAGTTTTCGAGAGTAATCATAATGAATAATGTTTTTTTGATATACACATAAAGTTAGGACGAATTTGCTTAACCGCACCTATCCCTCTATTAAGACAAATACGCTACAAGACATACTTTGTTTTATGAATACTTAGGCGGTAAAAATGCAGGAGTTTTTTAAAAAAAATAGAGATAAACATAATAACTTTACAGTTATTGATTTAACCCATAAATAATTACGATTATGAAGAACATCTTACTGTTAGTATCTATTACTATATCATTATCGAGCTTTGTTGACCCTCCAAAATCATTTTATCAAAGCCAAATGAGCTTTCCAAAAGTACGTGAGGCCGTCAGAACCAAAGGTAAAGTTATTGATGATTTATTAAGTACCAAAGGGATAAGTACAACAAATTTTGAGGTGTTCTTTAGGGCTTTCAAAAAAGAACAAATCATTGAGGTTTGGGCAAAAAACAAAAGCTCTGAAAAATTCACTCTATTAAAAACCTATAGTTTTTGTGCTACAACTGGCAATTTAGGCCCCAAACGCCGCTCTGGCGACCGCCAAATGCCTGAAGGTTTTTATCATATAGATGCCTTTAACCCACAAAGCGAATATTATCTTTCGTTTCGGGTAAGCTACCCTAATGCCTCCGACCTCAAATTTGCCGACCCTGTCAATCCTGGCGACAATATCTTTATTCATGGCTCATGCCTGACAATTGGCTGTATTCCTGTTGGCGACGAAATGATAAAAGAACTCTATATATTGGCTATACGTGCCAAATCAAATGGACAACAAATTCCTGTTCATATTTTTCCTACCAAGCTTACCGACACTAATTTGCAAGCTCTTCAACAAGCTAATCAAGGAAAAGACGATTTGATTAACTTCTGGACAGGCTTACAGGCTGGCTTTAGCTATTTTGAAAATAGTCAAAAACTCCCCAATATTCAAATTGACAACAACGGACGATACCTGCTCAAATAAACAAGCAATATGCTACATCTGTAATTCAATAATTGAAGTCGTTTTAATTTACGATACAATTATTACCTCAGCTTCATGACACTATAATGTGTTAAAAAGCCTTTTGCTTTTCCACAAAAACGTAGGTCTCAAATTCTACATAACAGTTGTAAAATTTGAGACCTACGTTTTTTTAGTATGTTATTCTATACAAAAATCAAGAATCCTTATCATTCAATGATTTGTCGACATTTTAGAAAGTATATCTAAATGACAAAGCAAACTCATCGCCCCAAAAACTAGAATAATTAATAATATTGATCGTTGGTTTCCAGTCTAAACTGATGGCCAAAGGAATTGTTCTTACTTTACCTTCCAAACCCAAAATACCGTCCAAACCGGCCACTGTTCGGTTATCGTTGTTGATAAAACCTGGGTGATTGTCGCCCCAGAAATAAACGTGACCACCACCACCAATAAACCAATTGAAATCTCTTGAGTCAAAAGCCCGCCCATGTACTTCATACAACCCCGTAAGGCCAAAGCCTTTGTATCTGAATGTACCAATTGCCTCAAATGCAGCATTGTTACTAACAAATGTTTTGTAAGTAATACCATTGGCAGCACCCAACCTCAACCCCAATGCCGACTTGTACAATTGTGCCTGCGACTGGTGCACAAAGCTAAATAACCCAACAAACAAAATGGCGGAAAATAATAGTTTAATTTTCATACTTCTATGGAATTTGTTTACTAAAATATTATACAAAGTAATATATAACTCTATGACTCAAACGATAAAAGTACATCAAATTAATACAACTAAATAGGCTAATTGAGTAAGTGGTTAAAATAGATATTCTGCACAGACGTAAATAAGACCCTTCAATATTAGTGTTGATACTATTGGATAATTTTAGATAAAAAAGCATATTCTTCTCTTGACAAAGTAGAATAACCTTAATTGTTAAGAAAGCAAATACCCAACAACTGAAATTTCTACAAGCCTTCGTTTATTCATCTAGCTTGGCAAATGTTGGTTTGGACGAATTAGTTTTTATGTAGCTTCCTGCTGTAGAAGCAGCATTGCCAAAGCCACAATCGTAGGCATCGTCCATATAACTTACCTGAGCCCCTTTGGGAAGAAACGATATTTTGAACTTACATTTTCCACACTCGTTACTACTATAAATAGCTTCTCCGTTTTTGAGAGATAATACGGTTTTGTCCAATATAGCCATATTAAACGCTGGCCCTGCCGTAAAACAATTAAATGCTACAGCTATTTTGGTTGGGCTTATTTGCTGCACCAATAACGCCCCTGTACCTAATTCTTCGCCAAACGAATATCTATAAGTACCCGTTACATCTTTGTTAGGAGTAACAGTTGTGGTACTTTCGCTTACTTTTTTCAGAGATAACTTTAGGTCTTTAGCGGTTCGTTTATTGCCAGCAACCCATATTCCATTGATAGCACCATTTTTCAAAATCCCAGCATAAATACCCGTAACACTCCCATCGGGCATTAGCTCATGTACAACTATTTGGCCTTGATTCAGCGAACCTATCACATCAATAGGAATACCCTTTTGGGTGTACGAGGCCGTTCCATATACTACATCATTCTGGACTACAAGCTGTAAACTTACGCCAATCTTACCATTGATTGTTCCCCTAAAAACCTGCTGCGTAAGTGATTGTGCATCCATACACAATATGCCACTGCATAGCATCAATAGGATAAGTACTATTTTTTTCTGGTTTTTCATGCTATATAGAGATTGTTTTAGCTTGCTTTATAGTATTACGACAGTCGCCTCAAAGCCTCTTGCAGGTCGTCGGGGGCATCTATTCCAAAGCTATCGTATGGAGTAATCGCTACCTTAATTTTGAACCCATTGGCCAACCAACGGAGTTGCTCCAGCGACTCAGCCTGTTCGAGCAATGCCATAGGAAGTTGGGTTATTTGAGCCAAAATATCGGTACGATACGCATAGATACCAATATGTTTATAATACTTATACAAACCCAGCCATTGCCCTTTTTCGACACCCCGCAAATACGGGATAGTCTGACGGCTAAAGTAAATAGCCTGATAATGATTGTCGAAAATAACCTTGGGGGTGTTGGGGTTAAAAAGCGTTGTTTCATCTTCAATCTGTTTGATTAAAGTAGCCAATTCGGTTGTGCCATCTAAGCTATCGGCCAAAATACTAATTTGTTCAGGCTGAATAAAAGGCTCATCGCCCTGAATATTGATAACATAGTTGTAAGGCACTAAGGTATCTTTTGCAGCCAACTGTTCTTCTTCCCAAACACGAGTATAAGCTTCAAAGCATCTATCAGTGCCACTAGGGTGCTCGGTAGAGGTCATCACAACATTTCCACCAAAAGACAAAACATGGTCATAAATTCGCTTATCGTCGGTAGCAACAACTACCTTCGACAAAACTTGGGCTTGTTGGGCTTGCTCATACACCCGTTGAATCATGGATTTGCCAGCAATATCTACCAAGGGCTTGGCAGGAAAACGAGTAGAGGCGTATCGAGCCGGGATAATTCCTAAAATTTTAATCACAGTAATGGATATTTATGAAATAATAAATGAAGCAACCATCAACAAAAGGTAACATCATACTCAATAAAGAGTTGGTTAAATTTATGATGAATATAGGTCTTAAATATAGCCAGACTATATTGATTAGTAAAATTCTTTAAAAGTATTCTAGTATTTTTGTGTTTTCAGCAAAATTATGACTAACTAACAGCAGGTAATAGCGTGAGACAATTATTTGAACATTCTTTTCCCGCAAAAATATGGAATATCAAGTTTGATGACCAGTTTCTTGTGACAGAATTAAGAGATGATATTACCCGAAAGGTGTATTTTGCAACAATAGATTTACACTCAGGCGAATTATTATGGCAACAGCCTAGCCCCAACAAAACATGGTGGCAAAGTTTGGTAGAAGTACAGCAAGGGTATGCCAATATTGTTGAGTTTTCGGCCGATTCTAAGCCCGAAGTAATTGATAATTACTACATTGAACTCCAATCGGGCAATCGTGTAGAACAAAGTAGTAAAATTTTGGGTTTTGAGGGAAAAAACACCGTTTTGGCTTTACATCCTTTGCATTATACAGACGATAATGAGTTTTTTCCAGCAATATTCAAATTTTTGTATCGTTTACTAAGTATTGACATCCAAAAAGGTGTAGATTATCTCGAATATAAGGACAAGATTATTATTTCTTATTATCTTTACTGTGAAAATAAACTCTGTAATTACCTACTTGTCGTAAATCGAAAACGTGAAATTCTGCTTCATGAGCTAATTGCTGAGTCCGAAGGTTTGGGTATAAGCACCTTTACTATAAAACCCGAAATTCTGTTATATGTTAAAAACAAATGCCAATTGCACGGTTATGAGCTATAATCAAAAATCCGCTTATGAACTTTTACTAACCTGTATGGTTGTTGCAGGAACGTCTCTTACCTCTTTAGCTGAAGGAATTGTAAAAGATTCGGTTGGTTTAAGCAAAGAGGGTGGCAAAACTTTTGTCATATATAAAGTACAACCTAAACAAACTTTGTATTCTATCGTAAAAAAATACGGTAGCTCTATTTCTGAGTTCAAAAACGCCAACCCTGGAGCTTCTGAAACTGTAAAAATTGGGCAATTAATCCGTATTCCATATAAAGGGTTGGTGGCTAGTACGCCTCCAAGCAATGCGTATCCTCCTCGGCAAGATGCCGCTGTAGTTGCTCAGCGAGTTCCTATGCCTTCGTCAACAACCAGCTCTCCAGCATCTGCTAGTTTACCCAAAACAGTAACTCACGTTGTGGAACCTGGACAAGGGTTATACGGTATTGCAGCCAAATATAGAATTTCGATTGGTGATATTCGTAGATGGAACAGTTTGTCGTCGGACAACCTTGAGGTAGGCCAAGTATTGATTATAGATGCGGCTGAATATGCCAAAAGAGCCAATACTACTAGTACCGTTGGGCGTAACGATATATTGCGAGTAGACCCACCAAGTTACCCAACTCCTACAAGCACACAGGCTACTATGGCACCTCCTTTGGCCTCAACAACGCCTTCGGAAATAGATAGTAAACCCACTATCGAAACAAGTCGCTCGTTATCTGGTTATAAAAAGACAATCGAGACTGGCCTAGCAGAGTTGATTGACGTAGAAGACAAATCGGGTAAGTATTTGGCACTTCACCGCTCGGCTCCTGTGGGAACTTTAGTAAATGTAAAAAATGTTGCTAATGGACAGAGTATTTGGGTGAAGGTGATTGGAAGACTTCCCGACATTGGCTCTGACAAAGTAGTAATCAAGTTGTCGCCAAGGGCTTTTGAAAAACTCAACCCTGTCGATAAAAGAATTAAAACAGAAATTAATTACATGACTCCATAAAGTACAAGGGGATATTACCCTATATCCCCTTGTATTACCCCAAATTATGCCAAAAGAAAAACGTCCTTTGACTACTGGTGGGATAATCTTTAATATCCTTTATACTTTAGCTTTTCCTGCTATTGCAACATTTGCATTTCTTTATACCGTTTTGGTTTGGATATTTTCTATCCCTTCCAAAGTAATTGCTTTTTTTGCTTCTAAAATTAAGAAATGATACCATGGGCTGTTGCCTAGTTTGTGTATTTTTCAAGTGAAACCACACCCGATGAATTCTTACGTTGCCCAACTTCTGGACGAAAAGTTCCATGAGTTTAATAGACCCAACTTTATTCCAAACGACCCTATCTGTATTCCTCACAGGTTTTCCCTTAAACAAGATATTGAAATAATGGGCTTTTGGGCTTCAATTCTGGCATGGGGACAACGCAAAACCATTATCAATAAATGCAATGAATTGGTATTATTGATGGATGGAGCTCCTTATCAGTTTATTACTCAACACCAATCTTCCGATTTAAAACGTTTCTTGGCTTTTAAGCATCGTACTTTCAACGCTACTGATACCCTCTATTTTATAGAATGGTTCAAAAACTTTTACCTAAGTAACGATTCGCTAGAATCGGCTTTTAGTAGATTTTTGCAACCTAACGATACTAATATCGAAAAAGCTCTTTTGGGCTTTCATCAGCTTTTTTTTAGCTTGGACGACTACCCCCAACGCACCCAAAAGCATATTGCAACGCCTGCACGAAAATCGTCATGTAAACGCATTAATATGTTTTTGAGATGGATGGTTCGCCAGGATACCATGGGCGTAGACTTTGGTATTTGGCAACAAATCAAACCTTCCCAGTTGGTTTGTCCTTGCGACGTACATGTCGACCGAGTAGCTCGTAAGCTTGGCTTGATTCAACGCCCAAAAACCGATTGGCTTACAGCTCTGGAATTGACCGAAAACCTAAAATCACTAGACCCAACAGATCCTGTAAAATACGATTTTGCGTTGTTTGGCCTAGGTGTTGAAAAAGAAATGTAAGTGATTCGGCAGAAAATACTCAATTACTATATAAAACTATCATGAAAATTACGCAACAAACCTTCGGCCGTTTTAAAGAGTATGTTCTCGAAAACCCTTTGACTAACGAAAAAGTACAAATCCTACCCGAGTTAGGAGGTATCATTCATCAATTAAGCCTTCACAATACCACTGGTGTTCATAAGGTGATTAATTGTGGAAATACCCAAGAAGAACTTTTGGCAAGCCTACTGTCGTACCCATCTACCCATCTTTTTCCTTGGGCTAATCGGGTAAAAAGTGGCAAATATTCGTTTGAAGGAAAAGAATATCAATTACCACTGAATGAAGTATTATTACAAAATGCTCTTCATGGCTTTGTGTATTTTTCTGCTTTTCAAGTAATAGAAACAAATACCGATGCCCAAAAAGCAAGCTTAACCATTCAGTATGTGTACAAAGGAGGCTATGTTGGGTATCCTTTTCCTTTTCAGCTCAATATCCAACATACTCTTTCGTCGAAAGGCTTAGAACTCCATTATCAGATTACCAATATTGGCGATAGCAATTTGCCGATTAGCTTGGGCTGGCATCCTTATTTTAGTATTGAGGGTGAAACTAAAAATGACTGGCAGGTAAAATTTCTCTCTACGCATGAGTACCTCCTCGATGCTCAGATGTGTCCTGTAGATAGACTAGAAAAAAGCTATAAAAATGGCTTTGATTTAGATGGACAAACGATTGATGCCGTATTTGCAGTAGAGCAACACCCAATTGTAGAAGCGGTTCTTTCTTCTAAAAAACAAGCGTTAAATATTCATGTTTGGCAAGAGGCAGCCCAACAGCAGTTTAATTATACAGTTGTGTATACGCCCGATACAGGCAACAGTATTGCTATTGAGCCTATGACTGCCCCAACCAACGCCCTAAACTCTACTGAAAACTTACGTGTTATAGCTCCTCAAAATACTTATTCGGTTCGATGTGGGGTTTATTTATCATAAAAAAAGGGGTATTTAAGCCCCTTTTTTACGATTTTGAATTTTTTCGTACACCATCTTGATAATCCCATCTTTAAGCCCAAGGTCGGGTACTAAGATATACTTGGCACCAGCCCATTTCATGGCATTCAGGTAGATTTCGGCCGCAGGCACAATTACGTCGGCACGGTCGGCATTGAGGCGTAGTTTATTGATACGTTCTTCGTAAGTAAACCCTGCTACATAATCTTTCAGACGAGTAAGTTCTTTGATAGAGATAGAAGTATCTTTTTCATGATTAACCGATAAGTTAAACAGCTTATTGATGTTTCCACCAGTACCTACGGCTGTAATTTCTGATTTTTCGGGATCGATATGCATTTCTATCCATTTCTTCATTTTCTCCCAGTCGCCTTCTCTTTCTTTGTGTTCCAACAAACGTACAGAACCGATTTTGAACGAACGAGAAGCCACTTTTTTACGCCCCGAATAAATATTAAGCTCGGTAGAGCCTCCCCCTACGTCGATATGCAAATAATTGCTATCATCGAGAGCCTGCACCACCACATCGTTGATAAGCTCGGCTTCCTTTGAGCCGTCGATAATATGAATTTTCATATCCAAAATATTTTGGATACGTGTTACTATAGCATTGGCATTGCCTGCCTCGCGCATGGCAGAAGTTGCACAGATCAAATAATCTTTTACTTCGTGCAAATCCATCAATAGTTTATAGGCATTGAGTAATTTAAAGATTCTTACTTCCGATTCTGGGCTAATTTCTCCGTCATTAAAAACGTCATGACCAAGTCTTAATGCAAACCGTACGTATTCTACCTTTTTAAAACTTATTTTACCATCATTTTCGAGAACCCTCGATATTTGCATTCTGGCGGCATTAGAGCCGATGTCAATGGCAGCAATTTTCATGTGTTCATTATTTCGACTGTGTATGTTGTTCCACAATCTGGCTTATTTAATAAAAGTGAATCCATTACCCTCTTCTTCAAAATCTAACTGTACACCTATCAGGTACATCAGGTGGTGCTTATTGATAATGAGCGAAATTCCATCTATTTCATAAAGTTCGTCGTGTTCTTCTTTTTTATCGAACCCAATAATGTAGGTAGCACTACAAGCACTTCCACGAAGGCCAACCCTTAAAAAATAGTCTGCAGGAATCCCTTTGATTTCTAACGCTTTTTGAATTTCTTGCTTGGCGTTTTGGGTAATAGTAATTGGAATTATTTTTGTACTATTCATAAACTTATACAGTTCAGGGCGAAAATAGCTATTTTTGAAAGATTTTCCACAAATGAATACAAATTACATGGTAAGCGTATATTTTGTGCCTGATATTTTCGCAATATCGTTCTGATTGGAGAGAATTATTTAATTAAACCCCAACTTTATGGAAATAGTTGCCGATTTAGTAAAAGTATTAATACCTGCCAGCCTTGTTCTTGGGGCTATGTATCTCACTATTAGCTCTTTTATCAAAAAAGATTTTGACCAAAAAGCCCTCGATACCAAACTACAATTAGACAAAACTGTAATACCAATACGCCTTGAAGCATACGAGCGTATTTGTTTGCTGCTTGAGCGTGTCAATCCTAGCCATTTATTGGTACGCCTTTCCGACACCAGCCTGAATGTGGTTAGTTTTCAACAATTACTTATTAGCGAAATTCGAGCCGAATTTGCTCATAACTTTTCACAACAAGTGTACATGAGCGACGAAGCATGGCTTACTGTAAAAAATGCTATTAACGAAACCATTTCATTAATCAACCTTGCTGCTCGTGAGCTTGATGGGCAAGCTTCGTCGATTGAGCTTTCCAAAAAAGTTTTTGAAATACTCATTCAATCTCAAATTAATGCTACCGAAACAGCCTTGTTATTGATTAAAAATGAAGCTCGTAACCAATTTATGTAACCCTTAACAATACCTCACTATGAACAAAGATCTTTCTTCTAAAACCACCCTCCAACATCTTTTTAGTATTCCTGTCATTGTAGCGGCATTGGGGTACTTTGTTGATATTTATGATTTATTATTATTTGGTATTGTTCGAGTACCCAGTTTACAAGATTTAGGGCTTTCAAAAGAACAGATTGGTGTCATTGGCAAAGACATTCTGAACTGGCAAATGGGAGGCCTACTGCTTGGAGGTATTCTTTGGGGTGTTTTAGGTGACAAAAAAGGACGTTTATCTGTTTTATTTGGCTCTATATTAACCTATTCGATTGCCAATATTGGTTGTGGATTTGTACAAGACACTACCACTTATGCTATTTTACGCTTTATTGCTGGCGTTGGTTTGGCTGGCGAATTGGGTGCTGGTATTACGCTTGTGTCGGAGGTATTGCCTAAAGAACTCCGTGCTGTAGGTTCGTCGTTGGTTGCAGGTATTGGTCTTTTTGGAGCAGTAGTTGCTTATTTTACTGTCGAGCTTTTTGGAAGCTGGCGATATGCCTACTTTGTAGGTGGGGGGTTAGGCTTTGTGCTTTTATTATTAAGAATCAGCGTATTTGAGTCGGGTATGTTTGAGAATATCAAGCACAAAACAGGTGTTGAAAAAGGTAACTTTTTTGCCCTATTTACCAATGCTGAACGACTTTCTAGGTATTTGAAATGTATTGCCATTGGTATGCCAACATGGTTTGTGATTGGTATTTTGGCCACATTTGCCAACGAATTTGGTGAAAAATTAGGTATTCCTGAAGAAATTAAACCTGGCAAAGCTATTATGTTTTGTTATATTGGTTTGGCGGTTGGCGACCTTTCGAGTGGATTTATTTCACAATGGCTACATTCTAGGAAAAAAGCCGTTACTATTTTGTTGGTACTAACCCTTATTTGTAGTCTTGTATTTTTGTATGCTGGTATCCAAACTGCTTCGGGCCTATATACCGTTTGTATTTTATCGGGCTTTTCGGTGGGTTATTGGGCTATGTTTGTCACTATTGGGGCAGAGCAATTTGGTACGAATTTGCGTGCTACAGCGGCAACCACTATTCCTAATATGGTACGTGGTACGGTAATAGGGATGACTTCATTGTACACTAGCCTCAAGCCTTCGCTCGATGTGTTTAATGCAGCCTCGGTAGTTGGTTTTATTTGCTTTATCTTGGCATTCTACTCAATCCTTACTATTCCTGAAACTCATGGAAAAGATTTAGACTTTTTAGAAGAATAAATTGTCTGGAAATTATCCAGACAATTTGTTTTACAACAACATAAATTTTAGCTTTATATCCTCATCTAAAATAATCATACTTCCAGCATGTCTAAACTTTTACATCCTAGAATTTCTTTCTGTTTTGTACTAATGTTTTTTTTACAGTTACAAACATCTATCGGCCAGAAAGTGAATCCTAAGTATCTTGACGGAGAGGTCTATGTCAAAATTAAATCCACCAGTGCCAAATTTGTTCAAAATGCCACCAGTTCTGCGGTAAATGTTGCCTCTGAACTACCTTTTCTTAGTAAGATTGTTACAAATAATGTCAATATCGAAGCAATAAGGCCTTTTTACTACAATAGGACATCAAGCTTACAGAATGTATATCGAATAAAAATCGGTGATCCTACTCAGCTCAATAGCTATATGCAAGAAATTGCTAAATCATCGGATGTAGAATATTGCGAAAAAGTTTCCTACAATCAAATAATTTATACTCCCAACGACCCTCTTAATAGCTCTCAGTGGCACTTAAATACTATTAAGGCTTATGAGGCATGGGATTTGTCGAGAGGTGGTGTAGATATTGTTGTAGCTGTAGTAGACAATGCTATTCAGACCAACCATATCGACCTAGCTGACAATATGGTACAAGGCCGAGACATCGCCGACAATGATGATAACACCAATCCTATTAATACCAATTTTAGTCATGGTACACACGTTGCGGGGATTGTGGGGGCTGTCACCAACAACAGCAAAGGAATTGCGTCGTTGGGAGTTAACCATATCAAGATAATGCCTGTAAAAGTGACAGGCGATAACCAATTCTATAACGGTATTTATTACGGTTATGAGGGTATTGCATGGGCTGCTGCCAATGGTGCCAAAGTTATCAATATGTCTTGGGGTGGTGGTGGCTATTCGTTGACCGAACAGCAGGTTATCAACGAAGCCGCAGCCCGAGGTTGTATTCTTGTAGCAGCGGCAGGTAATGACTCTGTAGAAAGCCTACACTACCCGTCGGCTTATGATAATGTTATTGCAGTAGCCAGTACTACCAGTACCGAAGAACTAAGCTACTTTTCAAACTATGGTTCATGGGTAGATATTTCGGCACCGGGAAGTAGTATTTATAGTACAATTCCTTTCGATACTTATGAGTATTATAGTGGTACATCTATGGCATCGCCTCTTACAGCGAGTTTGGTAGCTTACATTTGGTCTAACAACCCCTTGCTAACACCTGCACAAGTAGAAGCTCGCTTGAAAAGTTCGGCCGATAATATTGATGCTCAAAACCCAAGTAAAATAGGGAAGCTCGGTGCAGGTAGAATCAATGCCAAAAGAGCTATTGAATGCCCCGAAGGTAATTTTACCGTAAGTATTTCACCTACTGGCAACCAAATAATATGCTCTGGGCAAAGCTTACAACTAGCTGCTAGTGCCACAACAACAGGCGTAAATTATCAATGGCAAAAAAATGATGTTAATATTCCAGGAGCAACACAAGCTACCTACAATCCTACGTCTAAAGGTAATTATTCAGTATTAGGTACTAAAGGTACTTGTTCTTTTGCGGCCAATTATACAGTTATTGATGTTTTTCCTAGTACTATTAGTATTACATCAAGCAATGGAATAAGCTTTTGTAATGGCGATTCTACGGTTTTGAGTGTTCCTAATATTGTGGGAGTTACCTATCAATGGAAAAAGAATGGACAAAATATCGGGATAAACGCTAGTAGATTGGTAGCCAAAGAAACTGGTAGCTATACACTTACGGCTACAAGCTCGTGTGGTAGTATTACCTCGGCTGCTTTGTCGATCAATGTTTCTAGTTTTACGGTTACTCTAGCTGCCATTTCGCCGCAAACTACCATTTGTTCGGGTGATTCAGTGATTTTGAATGTAACATCATCTACAACAGGTGTGAGCTATCAGTGGTTCAAAGGGGCATCGTCTATCGTAAACTCTTCGGCAAGGTATGTTACTAGAACCTCGGGCAGCTATAAGGTTATTGGTACAAAAGGCAATTGTAGTGTTAGCTCAAATAACATATATGTAGATGTTGTAGCTTACAGTACCCCAGCCCCACGTGTAACATCAAGAAGAATTTGTTTTGGACAAACTATTGCCCCCGGACAAGGATTAATTGCTGAAGGCGATTCTGCCGTTGGAGATTTACTCCGAACATTTACTTACAATGGGCCTACCATAGGTTATGATGATAATGCAAAATCAGGAAATGACCCTTCTGTAAATGTAACTGATGGAACTGTTATTAGTAAAATTACCATATCTGTTACTTGGGAAAAGAAAGACCAAGGAAACCAAAATACGTGTGGACTTTCGCACGGTGGCGGCACGCCTTTCAATAGCGAAGCTCAATTTAAGCTTCGTTCTCCAAATGGTACTGTTATTACACTTGTACCTTCTGGGCGATATGGCGGTGGCTATGCTGGCGTGATAACAACCGTTTTTGATGATGATAGCTCTGCCATTCGGAATGGCGATCAACCTCGAAGTGGTTCGTTCAAACCCGAACAGTTGTTAAGTACTTTCAATGGTCAAAATGCACAAGGTACTTGGACATTGCTTCCCGCTGATATTGTGGGGGCAGACCCTCTCTGTGTTTCGGGCTTTTCGATTACCATCAAAACGGGTATTCGTCAGCTACCTACTATTACTTGGTTTGCCGATTCAACTACTACTACAGTTTTGGCACAAGGACGAGAGTATATTCCTACCGTTTCGGCTTCGGGTGTTTACAAATACTATGTTACTGCTACCGTAATGGGTGCTTGTAGTAGCCCACGTATACCAGTGTCATTTACGATTGGTACTAGTAATATTCCAGCCCCTACTTTGGTGGCATTTCCAGTATCGCTTACTCAGGCTACTTCTATTGAAAACGAACAAAAGAAAGATATTAGAGTTGGGTTAATTATTAAAGAAGGAAAATATTTTATCAGCAATAATACAACCGAAATCTATATATCTGATCGCCCTCCATTAGTAAATCCTATTACGGTTTGTCCTGGCGAGAGCATCTTGTTGTTAGCTACCAATTGTGCTTCAGGCTTAGTGACGTGGTCGGATGGCCTTGCAGGTGCTGGCCGAATTGTTACAGCTCAACAAGCTTTATCGTTTACGGCAATTTGCCGAGAATCAGCCGATGGCTGTTCTTCAACGGTTTCGAGTGTTCAAAATATTTTGATGAATAATACCAATGTTTCGCTTACTACCGCTTTACCAAACAACCAAAAGCAAACTTTTAGAGGAAATAATGTTGTTTCAAACAAAGGTATTTCAACTGTAAACACCGACATTCAATTTACTGGTAGCCAATATATTGAACTTCGGGATGGGTTTTCTAGTGTTCAAGACTTTAAAGCACAAATCGGAGGATGCCCAACAGCAAATGTTCAGAATTCCGACAAATAGACATATTTTTCCATAACATTTTTTACAATCTATAACTATTCAAATGATCATGAAAAATTTATTATTAGCATTGCTTTTCATATTGAGTATTCACACTGTATCTCAGGCTCAAAATAATTCACCTGTATTTTTTCCATCGGGAATTGTCGTAGGGTCGTCGCCAGGAGCATTAAATACCCCAACAGGATACAAACTATATGTAGCCGATGGTATTCTTTGCGAAAAAGTAAGAGTAGCAGCTAAAAGTGGCAATAACTGGGCTGATTATGTATTTTCGCCCGATTACAAACTTCGTTCACTCAAAGAGGTAAATAGCTATATCAAACAAAATAGCCATTTGCCCGATGTTCCATCGGCAGATGAAATCAATAAAAATGGGATAGATATTGCCGAAAATCAGGCTACTCTGTTAAGAAAAATAGAAGAGCTAACGCTTTATATGATTGAGCAACAAAACAAAATCGAGAAACTACAAAAAGAGGTAAAACGACTAAAAAAACGTTAGAATACCCTAGTAGACACAAAGTGAAGAGGCCCAAAAGCTTTATTCACTTTGTGTCTTTCTTTTACACCCCAACACTTCGCATTGATAAGTTGAGCAGTACGAAAGGCTGTAAAAATCCTAGATATGGGTAAGGCGGCACTATCCTATAGCACTCAAATCTCTAAAGCGGTTTTAGATTTAATTTCGCTCATCACAAACGTACTATGGGTACTCCCGATATTTTCTAGCGATGCCAATTTATTCATCAAAAAACTCTGGTATTCACGCATATCTTTTACAACAATTTTGAGCATAAAATCATACTCGCCCGAAATATTATAACACTCCATTACCTCCTCTAATTTTACAATATCTCTTACAAACTTTGCCCCTGCTTCTTGGGCGTGTTCTTTCAAACGAATATTACAAAAAACCATAAGGTCTTTTTCGATTTTCTCACGGTCAACCAAGGCTACATAGCCCTTAATAACTCCTTCTTTTTCAAGCCTTCTTACTCGCTCATAAACAGGAGTTGGCGACAAATTAAGGCGGTTAGAAAGTTCTTTGGTAGTTAAATGAGCGTCTTCTTGAAGATTGCGTAAAATAGATTTATCAATTGTATCTAATTTCATATCAGCTAATTTTTCGGTTTTAATAGCCAAAGGTAATAATTATTAGATAAATAATCTATTCTATTGTATATTCAAGATAATACATCTATTTTACTAAGCATAGCATATATATATTATCTTTTGGATGTAAATTTGTATGCCTATCCTGAAAAATGGATGTATTTTTGTATTTTATTGAAGGGTAATACCAAGAAAAACATAATAACCAAATAACTGATGCGTCCAAACATCCGTGAAATTTTGAAGAGCAGAATCCTTGTACTAGATGGTGCAATGGGTTCTTTGATACAGCAATATAAACTGACTGATGCAGATTACCGTGGCGAACAGTTCAAAGATTTTCCTTATGAAGTAAAGGGAAACAATGATATGCTATCGTTGACTCGTCCCGATGTAATTAAAGAAATCCATGCCAAGTATTTTGAAGCTGGAGCCGACATTGCCGAAACGAATACCTTCTCGGCAACGTCTATTGCTATGGCCGATTATCACATGGAAGAATATGTTTATGATTTGAATTATTATTCGGCCAAAATTGCTCGGGAAGTTGCCGACGAATTTACCGCTAAAAATCCAGATAAACCTCGTTATGTAACGGGTTCTATTGGCCCTACCAACAGAACACTATCACTTTCGCCCGACGTAAACGATCCTGGGTATCGTGCTGTAACTTTCGACGAACTGGTAGAAGCTTATACCGAACAAATCAGAGGATTGGTTGATGGCGGAGCAGATGCTCTTTTGGTAGAAACTATTTTTGATACCCTCAATGCCAAAGCAGCCTTATTTGCTATTGATTTGTTTTTCAAAAATCATCCTGAAAAAGAATATCTACCTGTGATGGTGTCGGGTACAATTACCGATGCTTCGGGCCGTACGCTTTCTGGACAAACCACCGAGGCATTCCTAACATCAATGTCGCACATGCCATTGTTGTCAATTGGCCTAAACTGTGCTTTGGGTGCCGATTTGATGCGTCCTTATGTACAAACCTTGGCTCAAGAGGCTCCATTCCTTGTGTCGGCTCACCCCAATGCTGGTTTGCCAAACGAAATGGGAGAATATGACCAGTCGCCCGAAGAAATGGCCGTTATTGTCGAGGATTTTCTTACCAATGGTTTTATGAATATTATTGGTGGGTGTTGTGGTACCACTCCTGCCCATATCAAGGCTATTGCCGAAGTGGCCGCTAAATACAAGCCTAGGGTTATTCCTACCCTTGAGCCTATTCAAAAACTTTCGGGATTAGAGCCTCTTAAAATTACCAAAGAAACCAACTTTGTCAACGTAGGTGAACGCTGTAACGTAACAGGCTCAAAGAAATTTGCCCGCTTGGTACGTGAAGGCGATTATGACGCAGCCATTGCTGTAGCCCGTGAACAAGTAGACGGAGGGGCTCAAGTAATAGATGTAAATATGGACGAAGGTATGATTGATGGCGTTCAGGCTATGACAACCTTCTTGAACCTACTGATGGCCGAGCCTGATATTGCCCGTTTGCCTATCATGATCGACTCGTCCAAATGGGAGGTTATCGAAGCAGGACTCAAGTGTGTTCAGGGTAAATCTATTGTTAACTCTATTTCTTTGAAAGAGGGTGAAGCCAAATTTAAAGAATCGGCCGAGAAAGTAAAACGCTACGGTGCAGCAGCCGTAGTAATGGCATTTGACGAACAAGGACAGGCCGATTCGTATGAAAGAAGAATCGAAATTTGCCAGCGTGCTTACAATATTTTGGTCAATGAAGTTAACTTCCCTCCACAAGACATCATTTTTGACCCCAATATCTTAACAGTTGCCACAGGAATTGAAGAGCATAATAATTATGCCGTTGATTTTATTAATGCAACTCGTTGGATTAAAGAAAACCTGCCGTATGCCAAGGTATCGGGTGGGGTATCTAATATTTCGTTCTCTTTCCGTGGCAACGAACCTGTTCGTGAGGCCATGCACACGGTATTTTTGTACTATGCTATCAAAGCTGGTATGGATATGGGTATCGTAAATGCTAGCCAATTGGGCGTTTATGACGATATTCCAAAAGACATGCTAGAGCTTTGCGAAGATGTATTGCTCAATCGTCGCCCAGATGCTACTGAGCGTTTGGTAACTTTTGCCGAAACCGTAAAATCTAAAGGTAAAGAACAAGTTATTGATAATGCTTGGCGAGAACTCCCCGTGAATAAGCGTCTGGAACATGCTCTTATTAAAGGACTTACTGAATTTATCGACCAAGATGTTGAGGAGGCTCGTCAACAAGCGGCCAAACCCCTTCATGTTATCGAAGGCCCACTTATGGACGGTATGAATGTAGTTGGTGATTTGTTTGGCGAAGGTAAAATGTTCTTGCCACAGGTAGTAAAATCTGCTCGTGTCATGAAAAAAGCCGTTGCTTATTTATTACCTTATATTGAAGCCGAAAAAGAAGGTGGTGAAAGCTCTAGTGCAGGTAAAATTTTGTTAGCTACAGTAAAAGGGGACGTTCATGATATTGGTAAAAATATTGTAGGGGTTGTTTTGGGTTGTAATAACTACGAAATTATCGACCTTGGGGTAATGGTACCAACTGATAAAATTTTGGCAGCTGCCAAAGAACATAATGTTGATATTATTGGCCTTTCGGGATTGATTACGCCTTCGCTCGACGAAATGGTGGGTGTTGCCAAAGAAATGGAACGACAAGGCTTTTCTGTGCCTTTGCTCATTGGTGGAGCCACTACTTCACGGATTCATACGGCCGTAAAAATTGACCCGCACTATAAAGGGCCTGTAATTCACGTACTCGATGCCTCTCGCTCTGTACCTGTGGCGGGTCGCTTGATGCAAAATGACCAAACACATGAAGAGGTTTTTCAAGAAATAAAAACTGAATATGCTCGCTTACGAGTAGAACATGCTGGCCGACAAAGAGATAAAAACTATGTGCCAATCGAAAAAGCTCGTGACAATAAAAGTAAAATCGACTGGGCCGATTTTCATGCTACAAAGCCTAAATTCTTAGGCACTAAAGTATTTGAAGATTATGATATTGCCGAAATTGCCAAGTATATCGACTGGACTCCGTTCTTTTCTACTTGGCAACTTTCAGGGAAATATCCTAAAATATTTGATAACGAGGTAGTTGGTGCTGAAGCTCGTAAGCTATTCAACGACGCACAAGCTATGCTTACCAAGGTTATCAACGAAAAAAGCTTGAAAGCTCGTGCTGTAATAGGCTTTTACCCTGCCAATTCTCAGGAAGATGATATTATTCTTCACAATTTTGAAGAATATGAATACAATGCCGCAGGGCAAGGTGCTTTGAAAGGAAAAGGTTATAGAGTAATAGGTAATACTGCCGTAGCCGACAACGGCGAGTTAGTCAATATTAATCATAAGCCAACGGTATTACACCATTTGCGTCAGCAAGGACAAAAGGCTTCTAATTTGCCCAATATCTGTCTTTCCGACTTTATTGCTCCAGAGGCTAGTGGTAAAGAAGATTATATTGGAGCTTTTGCCGTAACTGCAGGTTTGGGAATCGAAACACTACTGGAAGAATACGAAAAAGACCACGACGATTATAACTCTATCATGCTCAAGGCTATTGCCGACCGTTTGGCCGAGGCATTTGCCGAACTTATGCACGAAAAAGTTAGAAAGGAATATTGGGGATATGCCAACGACGAAACCCTAACCAACGAGCAGTTGATTTCGGAAGAATATCAAGGTATTCGTCCTGCTCCAGGGTATCCAGCTTGCCCCGACCATACCGAAAAACGAGCTTTGTTCGATTTATTACAAGCCGAAAGAATTGGTATAGAGCTTACCGAAAGTTTTGCTATGTACCCTGCAAGTTCGGTGTCGGGATGGTATTTTTCTCATCCACAGGCTAAATACTTTGGCTTGGGCAAAATTGCCAAAGACCAAGTTGTTGATTATGCTCAAAGAAAAGGGATGTCGTTGGAAGATGCCGAAAGATGGCTCGCTCCTGCCCTCAATTACGACGCATAAAATAAAAAGCTAATAGCAGATACATACACGTATTGGCCTTTTAGTACATTTTTAAACATAAGTTATCCCGAATTTTGGGTAATATTAAAAGAAACCACCTATTTGTATTTGTTGGGATTCATAAGGTCGTCAAGTGAACATTGAAGAGACTTATCAGTTGCTCAAATGCTAGAAAAGTAGGGGCTATTCATGCAAAAGGCGTTCGAAAAACTAATTTCGAACGCCTTTTGCATGTTAAATATCATTGCACATATTTAGCCGCAATGCATTGCGTCTTTACTGGAGAAAAGCATATTCAAAAATAATCACTCATTTACTAAATCACCATTCATAAAATTCGGGATGAATTATGTTTATTTTTATCCGTTCATCCATAATACCAACCACCTATCGCTAAAATGAAAATATTTTCATTTTATAGGAACTGATTAAAGTTGATTTTTGTCAATCAAAATATAGTACCAAAATCGACAGAATACCCAGATATATTAGTGATTCTATCTTCAACTATTTTTCTTTTACATGATACATAAAATCAAACTTGTTATGATTTATTTAGTTAGTATTATCCTAGTTTTGGCACTAGGGGTTTATCTGTTTATGCAACAAGCCCAATTTGGAAAACTCCCAACTGGCAAGCGACTAGAACGTATCCAAAAGTCGTCGCATTACCAAAACGGTGCTTTTCACAACCAATCATTTACACCTGATTTGGCCGAAGGTATTACTTACTGGGACTTAATAAAGGCGTATTTCCCTAAGGTAGTCGATAAAGAACCCAATCAAGCTATTCCATTCGTTAAAACCGACCTCAAATCACTTCCCAACGACTCTACGAGTATTGTTTGGTTTGGGCATTCATCATACTTATTACATACTGCTGGTAAAAATATTTTAGTAGACCCTGTATTTAGTGGTAATGCTTCTCCAGTTTCGTTTTTTGGCAAAAACTATGAAGGCTCAAATCAGTATTCAGTAGACGATTTACCCAATATTGATATTCTTATTATTACCCACGATCATTATGACCATTTAGACTACCCCACTATCAAAAAGCTATTGCCAAAGGTTCATAAAGTAGTTACGTCGCTGGGCGTTGGCGAGCACTTAGAATATTGGGGATACGCTGCCAATCAAATCACAGAACTAGAATGGTGGGAGCAAACAACTCTACTAGACAGTATTTCGATTACAGCAACACCAGCCCGACATTTTTCGGGAAGAGGATTTAAACGCAATCAAGCATTTTGGTCGTCTTTTGTACTAAAAACAGCCAGCGAACAAATTTACATAGGAGGCGACTCGGGCTATGATAGCCATTTTAAAGAAATAGGAGCTAAATTTGGCAGTTTTGACTTCGTTTTGTTGGAATGTGGTCAATATAATTATTTTTGGAAATACATACACATGATGCCCGAAGAGGTAGCTTTGGCAGCCCAAGAACTCAACGCCAAAGTGTTGATGCCTGTGCATTGGAGCAAGTTTTCGTTGGCATTACACCCTTGGTACGAACCTATCGACCGTGTTACTACGGCCGCTCAAAAGCTTGGCATTATTTATACAACCCCACAAATCGGCCAAAAAGTGGTATTAAATCAGCCTTTGCCCAACAACCGATGGTGGGATACCCTCAAAAGTAAATAAGTACAACTACTAACTTTGGGGATATATCTGTATGTAAAGTTGTCATAATGAAGCAATTCTGCATACAGATATTAGAATTACGTTAAAAAAAGTTAATTATGCCCTCAACATTTATGGCCTTGCAACAAAATTCTTTTACTTGCCGTTACTATCTTTATACGAAACTATAGAAACACAAGAATATGCAATACCAAATACTTTGGGCCGATGATGAAATAGACTTATTAAAGCCCTACATCATGTTTTTAGAAGCAAAGGGCTATGATGTTACACCCGTTAATTCAGGGGCTGATGCCCTTGAAGAAGTTGAAAAAGGCAAATTTGATGTAGTATTTTTAGATGAAAATATGCCTGGCATGACGGGTTTAGAAGTATTACCTCAGATTAAACAAATGAAACCGAATCTTCCCGTAATTATGATTACGAAGTCGGAAGAAGAACATATCATGGAAGAGGCTATTGGCTCTAAAATTGCCGATTACCTTATCAAACCACTGAATCCCAACCAGATACTGCTTTCAGTCAAAAAAATACTAGATAAAAAACGCCTTGAAGAAGAGAAAACCAATATCTCTTATCAGCAAGAGTTTCGTCAGCTAGCCATGCAGTACCAAGACCGTATTAATCATGAAGAATGGGCTGAAATTTATAAAAAACTTCTTTTCTGGGAATTAGAAATTGACCGTACCGAAAATAAGTCGATGGCCGAAGTGTTGAATATGCAAAAATCAGAAGCAAATTCTAACTTTTCGAGATTCATTGAAGAAAACTACGAAGATTGGCTCAACGACCCTCGTGCCGACAAACCACTGATGTCACACCAATTAATGCGTAAAAAGGTATTCCCTTTGGTAAACGAAAGTTCGCCTCTTTTCTTCTTATTGATTGACAACCTCCGTTATGACCAGTGGAAAATTTTGGAAGGACTTATCCAAGACTACTTTACGGTTGAAGAAGAATCGTCGTATTATTCTATTTTGCCAACCACCACGGCTTATGCTCGTAATGCTATTTTTGCAGGGATGATGCCTTCCGAAATCGAAAAGCAATACCCTAAACATTGGGTTCAGGATATTGGCGATAGTGAAGATGAAGAAGGATTTAACCAAAATGAAGAATACTTTTTACAGGAACAAATCCGTAAAAGTCGCCTAAGTTTCAAGGTTTCTTACAATAAGATTATTCATAACAACCAAGGGAAATCTTTAGTAGATAATTTCAACAAGCTTTTACAAAATCAGCTTAATGTTATTGTTTACAACTTTGTAGATATGCTTTCTCATGCCCGTACCGATATGGCCATGATTAAGGAACTAGCCCCTGACGAATCTGGCTACCGCAGTATTACGGCAAGCTGGTTTACTCACTCGCCTTTATTTGATTTAGTCAAGAAGATTTCTGAAAAAAAAGGCCGTTTGATTATTACAACCGACCACGGTATGATTCGGGTACAAAATCCTGTAAAAATTGTTGGCGACCGTTCGGTAAATACCAATTTAAGATACAAACAAGGTAAAAACCTCAATTGGGATTCCGACGACCACGTATTGATTTGTCGTAAACCTGAGCGTTTCTTTCTACCCAAAATCAATGTATCGACTACATACGTATTTACGATGGAAGATTATTTCTTTGCTTATCCCAACAACTACAACCATTATGTAGGCCATTACAGAAATACCTTCCAGCACGGAGGTGTTTCATTGGAGGAATGTATCATTCCATTTGTGTATTTAACGGCAAAATAGAAAAACTGCATGGCCTATAAAATAGGCTTTAAATCAAAATACCTTTTGATTACCAGACATTTGCAAAACAAATAACAAAAACATGAGTTATCCCAAGCTTAGAGAATGATGATTATTTTTGAATATACTTTGCAGCTAAAGATGTGTTATTCTGATATTTAATATAAAGCACACAAATCATTTATTGCCTATTAATCAAACAAGGCGGTCGAACAACTAATTTCGACCGCCTTGTTTGTTCTAAATATTAGAGAAGCCTCCTGTTTCTGATAAAATCATATTTATGACGATTTTTGTTCGGTAACATATCCATTTTCACATTTCAGGATACGAGCAGGAAACTGGCGAATCATATCAAAATCGTGAGTAGCCATCAAAATAGCCGTTCCAGCTTTGTTAATATCCAAAAACAATTTGAGGATTTGAGCCGACACTTCGGGGTCGAGGTTGCCTGTAGGTTCATCGGCAAACAAGATTTGGGGTTCATTGAGCAAAGCCCTAGCAATCACAACCCGCTGCTGCTCGCCACCCGATAATTGGTGTGGCATTTTATCAATCGACGAAGCCAATCCTACCAACATCAATACCTCAGCAATACGAGTTTTCATTTTGGCACGGTCTGTCCAGCCTGTAGCTTCGAGTACCCACATCAAATTTTCGTTAACATTTCTGTCCATAAATAGCTGAAAATCTTGAAAAACCACCCCAATCTTCCGCCTCAGGAATGGGCGTTCTGAGAGCTTCATTTTTTCAATATGATACCCAGCTACCTTTGCCGTACCCTGTTGTAGCCAGAGGTCGGCATACAATGTTTTCAGCAAGGAACTTTTACCACTTCCTGTACGACCAATCAGGAAAACGAACTCACCTTTGTTAATGGTAAAGTTAACGTCATTCAAAACAATCCGCTCATTTTGGAAAATGAAGGCTTCTTGTAAGGATACTACGGGCTCAGCGTTGAACATTCTAAGATAATTTGCGTTACAGGTTTTGGCTCAAATATACAAAAAGGCTCATTGTACACAAAGTACAAGGGCTATAAAAAACAAATAGGGCAGGAAAACCTCCTGCCCTACCTATCAATATTACGAATATGCTAGCTATTATGAATTAGCTTTAGCATGGTCAGCCAAAAACTTCTCTAGTCCACTGTCTGTTAATGGGTGTTTCAACAATGCTGTGATTGCCGACAATGGGCCCGTCATTACATCAGCACCGATTTCGGCACACTTGATAATATGAATAGGGTGACGAACCGAAGCCGCAAGGATTTCTGTATCGAAACCGTAGTTGTCATAAATTGTACGAATTTGCTCGATTAGGTCGATTCCATCAAATGAAATATCATCTAAACGACCAATAAAAGGCGATACATACGATGCTCCTGCCTTAGCTGCCAACAAAGCCTGACCTGCCGAAAAAATCAACGTACAGTTGGTTTTGATACCTTTTTCAGAGAAATAACGAAGAGCCTTTACGCCATCTTTAATCATCGGGATTTTCACCACAATTTTGTCATCAAGCTCAGCTAATTCTTCCCCTTCACGAATCATTCCTTCAAAGTCAGTTGCAATTACTTCTGCAGAAACATCGCCTTCTACAATTTCGCAAATTGCTTTGTAATGCTTCAATACATTGTTTTTACCACTGATGCCTTCTTTTGCCATTAACGAAGGGTTTGTAGTTACGCCATCTAAAACGCCCAAATCTTGAGCTTCTTGGATTTCTTTGAGATTGGCTGTGTCAATAAAAAACTTCATAGCTGTTTTTTGATTATGATTTATTATAATACCCAATGTAAGTAAAAATGCCGTTTTGAGGTTATTCCATAAAACTCAAATCTGATATTGCACAGTTACCTAAGGTATTTGGGGGACAGAAATATTCTGAATACAAAATTATAAAATACTATCGAGAAACAAACGATTTATTTAAAAGTTCTATAACAGTATAGAACAGTTGGCTAGATTGAGCCATTTTAGTGGAGTATGGTCAAAAAAAAATGGCAAATTCACCGCTCAACCAACCTACCCTTGCTTCGATCAAGACCTGGGGGATTCGGAGGGAGCTGGTAATTTGCCAGTGCAAAGATGGCATGTTTTGTTGTTTTTTCAAAACCTTAGTGCCAAATTTGATAAATATTTCTCGACACATTTTATAAAATTATAGCTAAAGTTGCCATTAATATTTGATTTACAGTTTATTAACAAGAGCATTATCATGAAAAAAAAAATTCTTAAAAAAATCGCTTTGTCGATGTTTTTCCCTGTTTTGGTAGGTTTTGTAGCAGCTTGTACGGGTTCGGCAGACGCATTTTTAGAAAAAGCTAAAACCGCTTTACAAAAAAATAAACCCAAAGAGGCTATCGAATACCTTAATCAGGCGATTGGTAAAGATGCCAAAAGTGCAGCTGCCTTCAATATGCGTGGTGCTGCCTATTTTGAATTAAAAGATTATACCAATGCTTTGCTCGACTATGAACAGGCTATTAAGCTTGACCCCAACAATTATAAACCCTTCTTTAATCGGGCTTCTATCAAAATGGAGCAATCCAACTGGCAAGGGGCTTTTGAAGACTGTAGTAAGGCTATTGCGATTCAGCCCGATACCGCTGAGTTGTATGTAAAACGTGGTATTATCTTGGCGGCTCTACAAAAACCCGAAGAGGCTCTTAGCGACTTTGACAAGGCTATTGCACTAGACCCTAACGAAACAAACGCCTTATACAATCGTGGCAATATCAAATACCAAAGTGCCGAGTTGGAAGAAGCTATTGCCGACTTTGCGGCCGCTGTGCGTATCGACCCACAATTTGCTAAGGCTTTTTATGGAATGGGAATAGCCCAACAAAAACTAGGCAAAGCTGACGAAAGTTGTATGAATCTTAAAATGGCTAATCGCTTGGGATATGCCGATGCCAAAACAGCCATTGAAGCTTATTGTAAATAATAGCTTGGTTTGTACGATGATATTTTACTCATCGCAAATATTTAGACTTGCTATGAGTAAAATCTTCTCATAACTAATACCAATATATAGTATGCTTTCTTATCTCTTTACTGAACTATAGTTTTATTATTTACTCACCAAATCCACTATTTCTATGAGATATATCGCTCTTTTATTCGTTCCTATTTTTTTACTTTTTGCAGGCTGGCAGTACAATGACCCCGACCCTGTGCTTTGGATTCCTATTTATTTAGTACCTGCTTATACAGCCCTAAAGGCATTTTTCAAACAAAATAATATTGAATTATTGGTTATTCTGTTGCTGGTCTCGATTTGTGCGGGACTCAACACTTGGCTTCAAATGTCGGCTTGGGAAGGTTTCTTTACCGACGGTGAGGGTATTAGTATGAAAACCATCAACCAAGAGTTGGCTCGTGAAGCTTGTGGCTTATGGATTTGTTCGGTAGCATACCTGCTGTTTCTGGTAATGGCCTTGACCAGTAAAAAACAACAATAAGATAAATCAAAACGTATGTTGTAGCAAGTCTAGCAAGTTTGTTACAACATACGCTTCATTAAATATCAAGCAACTACACAACCCACACATTATTAATGGCAAAAACAACATTTTGGGATATTATAGAAAAAACCATTGAGCAGGTAGGAACGCCACTGTATACCCTTTGCCTACACGCTATTTAGTTAGTTGCTTTTTTCACTTTTTTGAAAATACATTTCTCAGGATTGTTTTTGATAAAATAAGGGCGATAGTTTAGTGCTTTCGGATTCATACAACCTTCCAAATCCAAGATTTCAATATTCCTAAAGTCGATTGGATGACTTTCGGCTTGTAATGCAATATATCCCGATTTTAGCGGTGTTTTATCTTTTTTCAGCCATTCATCGCCGTTATCAATATGAGCCGCCTTAAAATCATAGTCTTTACTTACAAAACCTCCTCCTATTTCTGGATGCTCATAAGTAAGTACAGTATCGCCTTCAATTACATGATGAATAATAGAATCGCCTAATACAATGGCTTCGGCCTGAACCCACTGATCGCCATGATAGGTTTTTGAATTAGAATCGTTGCAGTGGTCGAGCAGCAAGCCCCCTTTTTGATATACTTGTGTGCCTGGAGTACACAAATTGCCTGTATGCCTTTCACCTTTATTGAGCCCCCCTAGTAGCTGTAATTCTAACGAGACAGGGAAGTCCTGCCCAAAAGATAGGCTTTGAGCCGATTGCGAGTGTAACATTACCCCGCTGTTTCGTTCGTTCCAGACAGCTCCGCCTGGTGTCTGCTTACCTACAAAACGGTACTGAAAACGAAGTTTGTAATAAGAATAAGGTTTTTTATAATAAAGGTGTCCAAATTTGCCATCAAAATTTTGGTATTCGTCATACTTGATTCTGAGTATACCATTTTCTACGACAAAGGTATTTTTATAATTGTCATTGAGTGGCTGACCAGCAATTTTAATATCCCAACCACTTAAATCTTTGCCGTTGAAAAGTGATTTCCAATCGGCAGTTTGCGGCTTTCTTTGAGCCAAAACAGTCAGGCTACCTACCAAACAAAGTGTAGTTATAAGTATTTTTTTCATGTTTAAATAGTTTAGTACATTCATATTTAAGTTTTTGAACAAATAACCTATCAGGTATTTTATATTACCTTCTACTTGTTAAAAGTACAAACAAGCCGATTGCTACTTATAGGGTTCTATAGTTTTTATACCTCATAACTCTATCCAAATACCGATATTCTTGTAATTTTACCCTTATTAAATAAAATTACAAAACCACAAGCACTACTCAAGCAATACAAAATACTGACAGTGAGTAGGTTAGTATTATTTTGGCAAATATATTCTTAACTTTCTTTAATACGGCAATAAGCTTTACTTGGGGAGGTAATTCTGGAATTTTAATCTTACTGATTACAAAATTATTTGATAGCACAATCCAATACATTGGGCAATAAATCTATCCATTATTAACTTGCTGATTATATCACAAGCACTATGCAAATACCACAATACCGACAACTATACGAGAGCCTTCGTCACCAAATTATTGCAGGCATTTATCAACAAGATGATTTATTACCTTCCGAAAATCAACTGGCCGACTTGCACCAAATTACCCGTATGACTGTAAGACAAGCCTTGAACGAGCTGGTGAAAGATGGTTATATCAGAAAGCAAAAAGGAAAAGGGAGTTTTGTCAATTTACGTCGCAAAACGGTAGGAATGTTGGCTTTTAGAGACCCTCAAACGGGTTTAGTAGGCAATGAATTATTGCTTCAGTCCAAAATACTGGGAAAACCTTCTATTCAATCATGGGATACTCCCTTTTTTTTTCCTATCTCAGAACAAGAAAAACAAGCAGGCTGTATTATGGCCATAAACCTCCACAGCATTGATACTTCGCCCCTTATGTTGGAATATTATTATTTGCCTAATATCAACTTACCAGGTTTTATTATGACTCCTTTTGTCAAAGAATCAATCATGGAGTCGTTACGAATTTCGTATCATGTAGAAGCCTCAGGGGTTGAACAAGAAATATCAGCTACTTTGGCAACAGCACAAGAAGCCCAATTTTTACAAATACCAGTTGGTAGCCCGCTTGTACACGTTTGGCGACGTTATACCACCAATCGTATGGGATATTACTTTTATAGCTCCTCGTTTTGCTATACCAAGCATTATTCATTAAGTAGTGTTATTCTTTAGTGAAGCGGTAGGTTCGTATAGAAGAATTTACAAAATAGCTAGTAAGTAAGAGTTAGAGGATTAAAGAGGTACAGGATTGCTTATTATCTTACTGTTGAGTATCAGGCATTATAGTATTGAAGGCTTTACAGGATTTTCCATTTCATTATTTTGGCTAATCCTGTAAACCCTAACAGATAACTTACTAACAACTATCTATAGCACATAAGTACTCAGTACCCGATACACATCGTTGATATTCTCCCCTTTTCTAAACTCCTTTACAATTGGGTGTTCATTTCCTTTTACCCAAATCAATAATTCGGCATCGAGGTCCAACAAGCCATTGCTACGCTTGGTAAAGTGATTAATACTTTTGTATGGTATTGTATGGAAATCTACCTTTGAACCCGTCAAACCCTGTTTATCTACTAAAATCAAGCGTTTATTGGTAAAAACAAACATATCTCGAATTAGTTTAAATGACTTCACTACGGCTTCGCCATCTACTAAAATTGGGGCAAACTCAACAGCAACTTTGTCTGACGAAACTTCAGAAGCATTACCCATTATAGCATCAAATAATCCCATTGTTGATATTTATTAGAAGGTTTAAATATATTATTTCTTTGAAAACTAGGCCTATCTCATTAGCTTTCAGCGGTTCCGTCAAAATCTTCCGAAATTAGCTTTCTTAGCTGTTGATGAGGCCGAAGGGTTGGTCGTTTACTAAATAGGGCTTTTTCAGGAGACGACGACTTGGCTTTTGACGCTAAATTGGCGGTTGTAAAATAACTTTCCCGAACAAACTGATGAAGTTCATCTTCATTAATAGCCTCACGCACCATCGAGCCTTTACCAAATCCATCATTATACGAAGCGATTCGGGCATCTGTTTCTGATAAACGAATTTGCTCTTGGATATATTTAATTTCTGCTATCATTTCTGTTCTTGCTGCTTCCAGTTTTTCGGTGCTATCTACCAACGTCAAGTCATTTTCCAGAATATTCTTTTGAATTATATGCTCAGCCAACTCATTATCAAACTGCTGAATCTGTGGAATAATCGCTTTTCGGGCTTTGGTCAAACGCTTCAATTGCGGGTCGATTTGTACCCAACGATACCAATAACATTGTAATACAGGAAAGGCAATACCCAAACAAATAGCCCCTGCCAAGGCAAAAAGTACACCCGATAGCACAAAAGAGGCCAATGCCCAGCCACTATTCACCAAATTTTGATTGAGTAAATCAAAACTTTGCATTTTCTGTTCTATTTGCTGACGCACCTCGGGCGGTGGTGGTGCTGTAGGGTTCAAAGGGTCAAATACTTGGTTATTGAGGTTTTTGATAGCCTTATTGATTCCCTCCTTCATTTTATCGGTTTTGTAAGCCTCGTACCTAAACCAACCCAACACAAACAAAGTTGCTACTGAAAATACTACAGTAATACCCTTAAACCAAGTATATATCACTTTGGCTTTATTGTCTTTTTCCTCGGCGTATGGCGATTCAATCAAGCGTTCATAGGCTGGTTTTAGCAAGATAGAAACCATTGCTAGCCCTACCGCAAAAGCCCATGCCTCGAAGGTATTATGGATATTGAGAGCATAAGCCACAATTTCATGCGAAATAATCAAATCGCCTGCCACAAACGAAATACCCGCCACCAAATAAACAATACCCGCCAATAATGAGTATTTATGAGCAGAGCCAAGCCTTCTTTTTTGTAAAGCATGTTGCGATTCTTCTATCTCGAAAAGCTCTGTTTCTAGCCTTTCTTTGTTTTTGCCAGCTAGGCTTACTTTCAAAATCCGCTCTTGTAAAGCATCAAAAGCTGTCTTAAAACGTATTTTGGCCTGTTCAATAGCTTGGTCAATAGCCAACAACTCTTGTTTTTTTTCGTGTAATTGACGGTTGAGCCATTCAAAATTCACCTGACTCGACAAATAACCTTCGTAGGTATTTTTATCAACCGACTCTAAGCCACTGCTATATCCATGTTGAAAATCGTAATTCTCGGTATGGGATTTATTTTCTTCCATAATGAAAAATCAAAGAAAGTTGAGATGATAACACAGAAAAGAATTATAATTGAGAAGAAGGCTCTTCGCCCAAAATACGACTAATATCTTTGGCCGAAGCTTTACTTCTGTAGTTTAGTGCCAAATGATATTCACTTTCAAAAACCTTGATAAGCATATCTCTTTGTGCATGAAAGCGAGTTCGTTCGGCAATATATTTACTTAGTTCAAGCAAAACAGCCTGTTTTTCTGAACGGAATTTTTCAGTTTCGCTTTTATGATTAGCGATTTCGGTTTCCCACTCGGCCACTTTTTTGATTTTATCTTTTTCCAACTGATTTCTTTTTTGAAAAATACTTAAATCATCTTTCAAAATGGTGAGATTCCCCAGAAGGAGTTTTCCAGAAAACATAAATAAGAAGAAGATAAATACCAACAAAGCCCAAGCATTGAGAGGTGGTTGGGTTTGATAAATCTGAGCAAATACAAAAAAAGCAGCAGCCAAAGGCATTCCTATTTCTTCTAGCACTTTACGCCAAGTACTTTGGCGAGCATCGTCGTGTAAAAAAGAAATACGACCAAATAAATTGAACATACCCGCCCCAAAAACCCCCAAGGCAATCAATTTATTTTGTTCAAAATGACCTCTTAACGACTCTTCAATAAGAAAATAATTCCCAACTGCAATACCTATTGCTAGCGTAATACCGATAATTGTTCTGGGTAAATGATGTTGTTCGTCAAATTCCTTATTCTTCAATTCTACAATTTTCCGCTCTGCATCTTTTACCAAATCCTCTTTTTCGTTAATCCAATAATTAAGTTCACCTATCTTTTCTTCACGATATTCTATCAACTTTTCTGTATCGGCAGTTTGTTGGGTAAAATAATTACGAATAATAGAGATTTTTTCTTCAGGATTCGACCCCGAAAGACCAAATATTACTCCTTCGTCTCTTAATATATCTTCATTGATTAACCAATCTGGCTGATTTTTCAAGATAGTTGTAGGTTCTTCTACCAAACGAACACTGGGTACTTGCACAGCTTCTACCGATTCAACTTCCTGTACAACAGTGTCATGAACCAACCCTTCGTCTTGATTTTGGGTAGCTTTAAAGCGAAATATTCTTTTTATGTTGTCTAATATTGACATATCTATCCCCTGGCTTAATGAATACTTAATACCGAATTTGGGAAAAAAACATTATTCTACCAATAAAAACTTGAAGAGTGGTGAATTTAGATACACATAGGGCTAGCGTTATCAATAAGCGAATAGAGCATACAAAGGATTGAAAAGCTGTGCTATCGGATATTTGAGTTTAGGTTTATTAGCACTTTTCACAAATTACCCATTCACAATGCCTCTGTCACTTCCCTTTTTTTTGTGTAACAATAAAAAAAGCCCATGACACAAATAACGAAGCAAAAAATATAACACTCAATAGCTGGTTATAGTACATAATAGCAACCATACATACCAGCGATAACACCAAAGCTATTATAGGAAACCAAGGGTAAAGAGGAGCTTTGAAAGGACGGTCGAGGGCGGGCTCTTTTACCCGCAATACCAGCAAACTTAACATACTCATAGCATACATGACTACAGCCCCCAAGCCCGACATAATGATAATCTTGTCGGTTGTGCCTGAAAATATGGCCAAAAAACCCACCAAACCGCCAGCAATCAAAGCCCAGTGTGGTGTTTGATAACGTTGGTTGAGAGCTGATAAAAATTTAGGCAAATATCCTTCACGTGCCAAAGCGTATATCTGCCGAGAATAACTAATGGTATTGCAGTGAAAAGAAGCGATAAGCCCAAATAAACCCAAGCTAGCAAAAATCTTGGATAGCTGGCTGTTTTCGCCCAAGGCCATTGCCAAAACCTCTGGAATTGGGTGGTCGAGACTCATGAGTTTTCGCCAGTCGCCAACACCCGCACTCAAAATCATCACTCCTAAAGCCAACACCACCAATGTTATAATACTTGATATATACCCTTTAGGAATAGTAGCCTGTGGATTTTTAACTTCTTCGGCCACCATTGCTACTCCCTCGATAGCCACAAAAAACCAAATAGCAAAAGGAATTCCTGCAAAAATGCCACTTACCGACACATGTTCTGGATTATGAGCTACAAAGTTTCCAGTTTTAAAATAAGGAGTAATAACCCCTAAAAAAACCACCAATTCAAGAACTGATAATATGGTAACAACCAACGAAAAACGAGCAGATTCTTTGATACCAAAGATATTGATACCAATAAAGATAAAATACATACTCATAGCAGCAGGTACTACAGGAATGGCATTGTTGAGAAAATGGGCATAACTACCCAAAGCATAGGCAATAGCAGGCGGAGCTAACAAAAAATCAACAAGTGTGGCAAAACCTGCAATATAGGCTCCAGTAACGCCTAAAGCCCGACGTGCATACGCAAATGCACCACCAGCATGTGGAATCGAAGCGGTAAGTTCGGTGTATGAAAAGATAAATGTTACGTACATTGCCGTAACCAATAGCGTAGAAAACAAAAAACCTATTGTTCCTGAAGTTTGCCAACCATAATTCCAGCCAAAATATTCTCCAGAAATCACTAACCCAACTGCAATACTCCAAAGCTGAACTGTATTGATAACCCTTTTTAGTTCGGGACGACGTGACCCTTCAGACGGTTCTAACATTATGATTAAGTTTAATAGTTTATAGTTTGGGGTATCTGCTACTTTTTTGAAACAAAATAGAATACTATTGGGAATATTTCAAAAAACAAATTTTACAAAAACACCTTTAAAATGAAACCTATTTTATAGGGTTTTACCCAAATTTAACTTTAAACTATTAAACTTAAAACATACTTTTAATAAATTAAGCCTCTACTTTCAAAATTTGCCCTAATTTTTCTACCACGTAGTCTATCTCTTCAATAGTATTATTTTTTGAGAACGAGAATCGCACCGATGGTCTGTTAGGGTCGCCACCAATGGCTGTTAACACGTGCGAGCCAATATTTGAACCACTTGTACAAGCACTACCCCCCGAAGCCGAAATTTTGTTAATGTCTAAATTAAACAAAAACATATCCGATTCGTCGGATGGAGGGAAATTGACGTTGAGTACTGTATACAAACTTCTTTCGAGATTATCAGAATCGCCATTAAATGAAATACCATCAAAGTTACTTTTCAGTTTTTCAATCATGTAGCTCTTTACCGCTTCAATATGCTTGCGGTGGTCGTCCATACCAGTATAGGCTATTTCTAAAGCCTTAGCAAGCCCAATAATACCATACACATTTTCGGTACCTCCACGCATATTACGTTCTTGCGAACCTCCATGAATAAACGGATGTATTTTTTTATCGGCATTGATATACAAAAATCCAGCACCTTTGGGGCCATGAAATTTGTGTCCAGCCCCTACAATAAAGTCGATATTGATTTTTTGTAAATCGTGTTTGTAGTGACCCATCGTTTGTACGGTATCTGAATGAAAAGTTGCCCCGTACTCTTTACACATCTCTCCTACTTTTTCCAAATTCAACAAATTACCAATTTCGTTATTGCCGTGCATCAACGATACCAACGAGTTGGGATTGTTTTTCAGTAATTCCTCTAAATTATTCAAATCAACGTGTCCTTTGGCATCTAACTGGACAAGGCTTAATTTGATTTTTCCTGTTTTGGCAAGATGCTCAAGGGTATGTAAAACGGCATGGTGCTCTACCGCCGATGTAATAGCGTGTTTGATACCATATTCTTCAATCGAACAAGCAATAGCAGTATTATCGGCTTCGGTACCACCTGAAGTAAAAAATATCTCTGCTGGAGAAGTATTTAGCAAGCCTGCTACCGTTTTTCTAGCACGTTCAATAGCATTACGAACTTCTCTTCCGTGTGCATGAATAGATGATGGATTACCGAAATTCTTTTCCATCATCGGCAACATTGCTTCAATCACCGCTCTGTCGAGTGGTGTGGTGGCAGCGTTGTCCAAATAAACTCGTTGTTGCATGATATTAATTAATTTGGTTGGGGCTGTATTATTGGTAATTCAACCCTATTTATGACAAAATATATTAACTCTAGTACTTCTGTATGTTAACTTGACAATCCCCTAAACACAAAATGCCAGAAGGGTAGCTTCTGACATTTTGATAACAAAAATTTTCACAAAAAAATTAACGTAATAGATATGATTTTTAGATATTCGCTGTAACGACTTCCTTTATATCGCTAATTAATTTTTTGGCTAAGTTTTCGGCCTTGGTCATTGAATCTGACTCTGAGTAAATCCGAATAATAGGTTCGGTATTTGATTTGCGAAGGTGAACCCATTCACGTTCAAAGTCGATTTTTACTCCATCAATAGCATTGATTGGATTTTTGGCATATTTCTTTTTTACTGCTTCCAACACATCATCTACATTGATGTCGGGTGTTAGTTCAATTTTATTTTTAGAAATATAATATTCTGGATAGCTTTTTCTTAGTACCGACATTTTCTTGCCCGACTTTGCCAAGTGAGTTAAAAACAAAGCAATTCCCACCAAGGCATCACGGCCATAATGTAATTCAGGATAAATGATACCTCCATTACCTTCGCCACCAATTACAGCTTTTGCCGATTTCATGAGCGTTACCACATTGACCTCACCTACAGCCGAAGCATAATATTTCCCTCCATTTTTTTCGGTTACATCACGTAAAGCACGAGTAGAAGACAAATTAGAAACGGTATTTCCTTTCTGATTTTGCAAAATATAATCGGCCACTGCTACTAATGTGTACTCTTCACCAAAAGGGGCAGCATCTTCGTTAATAAAACACAGACGGTCTACGTCTGGGTCAACCACAATACCTAAATCGTATTTAGTTTTCTCGATAGCCTTGATTATATCGGTAAGGTTTTCGGGAAGCGGTTCGGGGTTGTGTGCAAAATTACCCGTTGGCTCGCAATGTAATTTGGTAATTTGAGTAACACCTAATGCTTCAAGCAACATTGGTACAGCAATACCACCTGTTGAATTAACAGCATCAATAATTACTTTAAAATTTTTAGCGGCAATAGCCTCTTTATCGACCAATGGCAAAGCCAAAATCATGTCGATATGCTTTTGTAACCAAGTGTCATCTTGGGTGTAAGAGCCTAATTTTTTTACTTCGACAAAATCAAAACCCTCTGAATCGGCAATGGCCAATAATTCTTCACCATCGGCACCCGAAATAAATTCACCTGCTTCGTTGAGTAATTTGAGGGCATTCCACTGAATCGGATTGTGACTTGCCGTAAGGATAATCCCTCCAGCAGCTTTTTCAAATGGCACAGCCACTTCTACTGTAGGCGTTGTTGAGAGTCCGAGGTCTACTACATCAAAACCTAAACCTTGTAAAGTTGCCACAACCAGCTTAGACACCATGTCGCCAGATAAACGAGCGTCTCGTCCTACCACAATTTTGTGGTTACCTATACTTTTGCGTTTCAACCATGTGCCATAAGCGGCGGTAAATTTAACTACGTCTAAAGGAGTGAGAGCCTCACCTGCCTTTCCTCCAATAGTTCCTCTAATTCCTGATATAGATTTGATTAATGTCACGTTAGCTTCGGGAGGTTTAATGGTCTATTAATATAAGTTACAAAATTAAGTATTTTATCAACAACTAGGCCATTTTGGGTGATGAAATGAAGATTTTTATGTTCAAACGTAATAAACCTTCAGTACTAATAAAACTTGTATCGCGATTATTCTAAGGTAATGCTTTTTATTGAATAATTCTCTATTGAATCTATAAGCACAATCTTTTTCTAAATAAAAGAAGCCTCTCAAATCTAAAGACTTGAGAGGCTTCTTTGTTAACCCACTAGGATTCGAACCTAGACTAGCAGAACCAAAATCTGATGTGCTACCCTTACACCATGGGTCATTTACACACTTTAAAATTAATACCTGTTAGCTTTTAGCTGAACGCTGAATCTAATAGTAGATTCCCTAATTTTATGGTTAACCGACATGGATTCGAACCATGAATGACGGTACCAAAAACCGTAGTGTTACCGTTACACCATCGGTCAATCTAATTCGTTGTTGTTGCTGACACTTGAAAATAAAACCTCCCCAATCGGGAAGAAAAGAGAGGTTTTGTTAACCGACATGGATTCGAACCATGAATGACGGTACCAAAAACCGTAGTGTTACCGTTACACCATCGGTCAGTACAACTGAATTGTGGTGCAAAATTAGGGCGATTAATTTGCTTTGTCAAGTCATTTTAAAAAAAAATCTCCTAAAAAAATCATCGCCCTATCTAAGTTATTGACTATTTGAAGTTTACCGCAGTAAAAAAAATCAATATTTTTTTATTTAGAACAGCCTAAGAAAGTACTATACCGTTTGTTTCGACGGTTGGAGCGATTTTCTTTACCAAACCTTGTAATACCTTTCCTGGGCCACACTCTACAAACGAGGTAGCACCATCGGCAACCATATTTTGTACCGACTGTGTCCAGCGTACAGCACCTGTTAATTGCGAAATCAAATTAGCTTTGATAGTAGCTACATCGGTAGAAGCCTGTGCATTTACATTTTGGTAAATTGGACACACGGGTGCATTCAACGCCGTAGCTTCAATAGCTGCAGCTAGTTCTTCTCTGGCTGATTCCATAAGTGGCGAGTGAAACGCCCCTCCTACTGGCAATAGTAAAACTCGTTTTGCTCCTGCGTCTTTAAGCTTTTCGCCTGCCAAAGCTACACCTTCGTTTGTTCCCGAAATTACGACCTGACCTGGGCAGTTGTAATTAGCAGCAACCACAACGTCGTCGATAGAAGCACAAATATCTTCAATCACATTGTCGGCCAGATTTAATACTGCGGCCATTGTTGATGGATTGGCTTCGCAGGCTTTTTGCATGGCTAAAGCTCTTTTCGATACCAATACCAAACCGTCTTCAAAACTCAATGCTCCTGCTGCAACCAAAGCCGAAAACTCACCTAAAGAGTGGCCTGCTACCATTTCTGGCTTAAAGTCGGGGGTTTCTTTTGCTAAAATTACTGAGTGCAAGAAAATAGCTGGTTGTGTTACTTTTGTTTGTTTTAACTCTTCGTCGGTTCCGTTAAACATAATATCTGTAATACGGAAACCCAATATTTCATTGGCTTTCTCAAATAATGCCTTAGCTGTTTCTGATTTGTCATAAAGGTCTTTGCCCATTCCTATAAATTGTGAGCCTTGACCAGGGAAAACGTATGCTTTCATGCTTTGAAGAATGAATTGGTTAAATGAATGAATTAGCCCATAGAAACCCTATATGCTTGAATTCTAGTCTACAAAAATACATATTCGGTATTCATTCATCATAATTCTATGATAAAAACCTTTCTTTTAAGGCTGGACTTGGCATACGGCAAGCTTCTGTTCGACCAAAAATCTTATATCTGTTTTGAGCCACTAAATCATAGACAAAATCTCTGATAAATTCTGGTAATACCCTAAATATAGCAAGGTATTGCCAGCCTCCTGAGAGGCTTTTGACTATTTCGATAGCCGCTGATGACTTTTGATACAACTTATTGTTTTTCAACAATATAACAGAATCAAAATCAGCCGTACTTCTTTGATACTTTGCTAAAACAGCTTGTCCAAAAGCTGATTGAAGCGAGGCAAATTTGAAATGCTGATGAGGGTCGTGGTCTATGACAAAATTAATAGAAGCATTACAAAAATTACAAACTCCATCAAAAAGGATAATTCCGTCAGAAGCTATTTCTTGTGTTTTCATCATAATATATTTTTTAAGCAATAAGCCTTAAATTTTGTAAAATAGGCTTACAAAATTTAAGGCTTATCTAATTGGTTGATAAAAGATGAGCTTTCTGTTCTTTGACAGAAGTAATCCTTACTTATCTCAACAATTCAATATATCCTTTCAACGACAACGAAGCCTTGCTTGGTTCTAGGGTTTGGAACGACACATTGCAATTATAGAAATACGTACCTGCTGGGGCATCTTTTCCTGAGCTGTCTTTACCATCCCATTCCAATTTTGGCCCTGTATATTCATATACTTTTTGACCATTACGATTATATACCACAAATGTTAGTGTTTGTACAAATCGAGGGCATTTTAAGGCTTGGAAAGTATCGTTTTTACCATCGCCATTTGGCGTAAATACATTTGGCAATGAGAAACTCGGACAGTTGTCTTTGCAAACCGTATTGCTTTTGGCACTTTCTGTTCCATATTTATTGGTAGAAGTTACATAATAACAACCAATAAACGAATCGTTTTTCAGATGTGTATAAGTTGTAGCTGGTGGCGTTGGGCTTGTAATATCGGCTAGTTTTGTGAATGTTCCATCAGCACTTGAGGCATAATACAATGTATATTTCACAATGTCTTTATCACAGTCGCTACCATTGGCTTGCTTGTCTGGCGAAGTCCAAGTCAGTATATTTTTGAAGGTAGACACCTCACAATTAGCATCATCTTTTGTATAGGCATCACAATCGAGTAAATCGATATTCAGGACTGGCGGACACGGTACGATGTCGCTTTTGGGTGTTGCACAACTAATCTGCGAGAAATTATACAACAAATTAGGTTTTACCTTTGGAGCATTATACGAGCCAACAGTTTCGACCTTATAACAGTACGATGAGTCTGGCGACATTTTTACATTGAATGTACCATCCGAAGCAATTCGGTCTTGTCCATCATCGGAAAAAGTAAAAGTTGAGGCCCCTTGTACAGCTACGTCGGCAATACGAGTAAATACGCCTGAACCTGGGCGAGTTTCTCTATAGATTCTGTGTGTCTGATTTTCGTTTGACCATGCCACATTAGCCTGCCAAGACAAAGTTACTTTACGTACATCGGCTGTTGTTGTGAGGCGAACACTATTTGAAGCTTCGGTACTGTCGAGCAACGTTAGGCCAGTATCACTGGTATAATAAAACAAAAGGCGATAGCGATACACATTGTCTTGAGTGTTGAGTTTGGTATCTACAAAAACTGTATCGGCTTTTGTACCCGACAAATCGGCATCAACATTTCCCGAAACCTGCGTAAATGTATTGCTATTGACCCCTGTAGCCTTAAACAAACGGTATTGATATGGCCCTTTGAACAGAGCAGGATTAAAGTCGATTGGACGAGTCCATTTCACCGTAATTTCACCATCGGTTGTAGATGTTTTATCGACTGTGACATTGGTAATAACAGGCATTTGCGATTCTAAACGAGCACAAATTTGGTCGGAAGCTACACTTTTTCCACCTAACGGAGCTGCAAACGAAGCCACTAATCGATAACTATAATCTGTATTTCTTTTCAAATTTTTGTCGATATAAGTTGTAGCAGAAATAGGTACTCTAGCTACTTCTACGTATCCTAAACCAGCAGGAATACCCGTTTGACACTTATCTGGCACAAAATTATCGCAACCTACTTTTCGGTAGATAATCAACTCAGCTCCAGCATTTTGGCAAGTATACGAATCCCATGTTAAAGTAATACTACGATTACCCGCGTCAGGAACAGCCTTGAGGTTTTTGACACGCGGAGCAACCACCTTAATTCTCCAAATTTTGCTATCAACCAGTTTCGGAATCAAAGGAGGGTTACGATCGTAGCCTGGTGGTAAATCTTCTACCTTAAATAGTACATCATAAGGTTGTTCCTTGATATGAGCACAACTTGTCTGCCATCTAAACACACCTGTTGCAATTGGATTTTGGCGAGCGGCAGCCGTAAAAGTGGCATAAGGCTGAGCAAAAACCACATTAGGGTCGGTAGAACGATATACAGAGCCTGTCGAGAATAAATTGAGGGGGTCTTTTCGCCCTGCACTGGCAGGCGTGTCATCGGCAGAAATGGTTTCTTGAATCAGTGTTCCAGCCTCGACGCATATATCGTCTGGTACTTTTATGACAGGAGCTTTATTGTCGGCATCCTTTACTTCAATCTGCATATCTCGGACAGTCTCCGAGATTTTCACTCCATTTCGCCATTCTTCAATCACAAAAGCACAGTTATATAAACCTACTTCTTGGGGAGTATTCCAGATCAAATCACCAGTTCTAGCATTAATTGTAAAGCTAGAAGGAGAAGCTGCTACTAAGTTGGGCTGACGAAAACCCGGAATAGCAGCCCCACGGCCAACGCAAGTTTGTTGCTCGCCCAATCGGCAATCAATCAAACGATACGCCAAGCTATCGCCCTCTGGGTCAACAGCATTGGGGTTATGAATAAACTTTTGGCCAACAATAGCAGTTAAATCCACCGCAGGGTTAAGTAGCAAGGGGGTTGAGTTGAGTCCCAATCCTGGGTCTATTTTAAAAATAGTTTCAACATAAAAGCTGATTTGGTCAGAGTTCGGTATATTTCTTACGTTCGCATTCCTGTTTTGGATACCAATATTTACTTTGTAATTACTGGGGGCGGCATAAGTATAGGTCGCTTTATAGATCCCTTTCCAAGTACCATTTCCGATGTCCTCACCCAAGCCTCCGCCATTAGAACGAGGCGAAACCTTTGAGCCAAGGCCATCGCCAAAGCAAAATAATACCTCACGTTGTTGTTGCCAAGCAGGGTTATATTCGCAATAAATGGTCAGCGTAAATTCATAGGTCAAGGCAGTATTAGAAATACGTCTTACGGTAATTTCGCCCCCTTTCATGTGGGTAGCCTTGGCGGAATGAAATGTAAAAAGGCTCATGAAAAAGCCCAAAATGAGAATGTAGATAAAGTTTGGTCTCATAAGTAAGATTAATAAAAAGTTTTGAGGATAAACGGCTCAAGAAAGCCCGTTGGTGACTTTCATTTCCTTTCCTACACACTTTACAGCTACAAGTTAGAGAATAAATTTTTTCTGAACTAACAAAACAAAAAAATCAAACACGAAGTTGGTTATTCAGAATTGAGCTTGAATGATGAAGGTACCGCATCATTGCTACAACGATACAACGCTTAATTCTAGTAATTGTTGGCAGTAAGTTATTCGGAATAATATTTCACTAAATGCCAGAATACAGTAAAAAAACGTAGAAATATTATAAATAATTGCTAAAATCTTATAGATTATTTGATTGGCAGACGTTTCGATTGTAGTTTTGAGTTCAATTTTTCAACTAATTAATAGTTAATAGCAATTAATCAATAGGGGGTTAGCTCTTTATTGTCCTTAATTTTGCACTATTAATTGTTAACTAATTAATAACCAATAACTTATAAAAAAATGTCTTGGGTAACAAAAAATTTATCAAGTTCACTGGGCAGAAAGCTCATCATGGCGATAACAGGCCTATCATTGGTAGCCTTCCTTCTCGTCCATTGTGGTATTAATGCTTGCATTTTTTTGAATGACGGTGGCGAAACCTTCAATGCTGCGGCAGAATTTATGGGTAGTAACTTTTTTATCCGTACCGCTGAAATTGGTCTATTTGTGGGTCTGATTGCACACATTGTAGACGGCCTTATGTTGTGGTCGGCAAATAGCAAGAAGCGTCCAGTTAAGTATGCCGTTACTTCAAAGGATAACAGTACTTGGTACTCTCGTTCTATGGGATTATTAGGCACCTTGTTATTAATCTTTTTGGTCTTGCACTTAAAGCATTTCTGGGTTGTAAGTCGTTTTACAGATCACATTACGAGCGGAGAAGAAACATTGTTCCAAGAAATGAAAGAAACGTTTGAATTATTACCAGTAGTATTGGTGTATGTAGCTGGTTGTATTTCATTGGCGTATCACTTGTTGCATGGTTTTCAGAGTGCCTTCCAATCATTGGGCTGGAATCATCCAAAATACACACCGTTTGTGAAGTCGGTTGGTGTTGCATTTGCCATTATAGTACCATTAGTGTTTGCAGCTATGCCAGTTGCTATGTATTTAGGTATTATTAAATAAGTGTTGAGCGTTTGAGTTAAACCTTTACGCAAGCACTGAATTTTCATTCATTTCATAATTAAAATTTGTAATTAATAATTATGTCAACTCGATTAGATGCTAAAATTCCTGATGGACAACTGTCGGAAAAATGGACAAAGTACCGTTCGACCGTGCCATTGGTAAACCCCGCAAACAAGCGGAATATTGAAATTATCGTAGTAGGTACTGGCTTGGCTGGTGCATCTGCGGCAGCTTCTTTGGCTGAAATGGGGTATAAAGTTAAGGCTTTTTGCTTCCAAGACTCTCCTCGCCGTGCTCACTCAATTGCAGCTCAAGGGGGTGTTAATGCTGCCAAAAACTACCAAAACGATGGTGACTCTGTTTATCGTCTTTTCTATGATACTATCAAAGGTGGTGACTACCGTGCCAGAGAAGCTAACGTTCACCGTTTGGCAGAGGTATCGGGTAGTATTATCGACCAATGCGTAGCTCAAGGTGTACCTTTTGCTCGTGAATATGGTGGATTATTATCTAACCGTTCTTTTGGTGGTACACAAGTACAACGTACTTTTTATGCTGCTGGCCAAACAGGTCAACAGTTACTATTGGGGGCATATTCGGCTTTACAACGTCAGGTTGGTTTGGGTAATGTAGAATTATTTACTCGCCACGAAATGATGGATGTTGTAATGGTTGAAGGCAAAGCCCGTGGTATTATTGCTCGTGACCTTATTTCAGGTAAATTAGAACGCCACTTCGGACATGCTGTATTGTTGTGCTCGGGGGGGTATGGCAACGTGTTCTATTTGTCTACCAATGCAATGGGTTCTAACGTTACAGCGGCATGGAAAGCTCACAAAAAAGGGGCATTCTTTGGTAACCCTTGTTATACTCAAATTCACCCTACTTGTATTCCTGTATCTGGCGACCATCAATCAAAATTGACATTGATGTCTGAATCGTTGCGTAACGATGGTCGTATTTGGGTTCCTAAAAAACCTAATGATACTCGCCCTGCCAACCAAATTCCTGAAGACGAACGTGATTATTACTTGGAGCGTCGTTACCCTGCTTTTGGTAACCTTGTACCTCGTGATATTGCCTCTCGTGCTGCCAAAGAGCGTTGCGATGCTGGCTATGGTGTTGGTGCTTCTAAAATGGCTGTTTACCTTGACTACGCTGCGGCAATCTTGCGTTATGGCCGTGGCGAAGCCAACAAAAGAGGTATTCATAATGCTTCGGAAGAAGAATTGAAAGCCATGGGTAAAGAAGTTGTGAAAGAAAAATATGGTAACTTGTTTGATATGTACAAACAAATTACTGGCGAAAACCCTTACGAAGTTCCTATGCGTATTTATCCAGCGGTACACTATACAATGGGTGGCCTTTGGGTTGATTACAACTTGATGACTACAGTACCGGGGCTTTATGCTTTGGGCGAAGCTAACTTCTCTGACCACGGTGCCAACCGTTTAGGAGCGTCAGCTTTGATGCAAGGTTTGGCCGATGGTTATTTCGTAATTCCATATACAATTGGTTCATATCTTTCTGGCGATATCCGTACAAAAGCTATTCCTACCGATGCCCCTGAGTTTGTGGCAGCCGAAAAAGCTGTACAAGATACTATCAACAAATTGATGACTATCAAAGGCTCTAAATCTGTTGATTATTTCCACAAAAAATTAGGTAAAATCATGTGGGATAAGTGTGGTATGGCTCGTAACGAAGCTGGCTTGAAAGAAGCTATCGAAGAAATCAAAGCTCTTCGTAAAGAATTCTGGTCAGAGGTTCGTATTCCTGGCGATGCTGATGAATTTAACCCTGAATTAGAAAAAGCTACTCGTGTGGCTGACTTCTTAGAATTGGGCGAATTGATGTGTATCGATGCTTTGAATCGTAACGAGTCTTGTGGTGGCCACTTCCGTGAAGAATACCAAACAGAAGAAGGTGAAGCAAAACGTGACGACGAAAATTATGCTTACGTTGCAGCATGGGAATACAAAGGTGATTCTCAATACGAACTACACAAAGAAGAATTGGTGTACGAAAATATTAAAATTGCTCAACGTAGCTATAAATAATTTGAAAATTTGCTGATTTGAAAATGAAAGTAGAATGATAAAACTTGTGGTAGGTTTCTAGTTAAAATAGCCTTTTAAGAGAAATATTCCCAAAACCAATCAAATACTTTCATTTTCTCTACAAATCATCAAATTATGTAGTATTAGAAATCAATAGTAAGGCAATACTACTATTGATGTAAATTATGGGAGGCTCAACCCAATAACACTAAGTATTGGCTTTGACCGAGCTTTACCCAAAAGCAGAAAACATAATCCTTGAAGAATTAACTGTAATTATTAGGAGACACTCCTGAATAATCACAGTTCTAAAATGAAGCTGAAATAATAGCATTTTATTTCCTTCATTTTCAAATCTTCAAATTTTCAAATCTTCAAACAGCCAACAAAATGGAAGGAAATATGAACTTGACGCTCAAAATCTGGCGTCAAAAAAATGCCAACTCGGAGGGTAGATTCGAGACTTACGACGTTACTGGTATTTCTGAGGATATGTCATTCCTCGAAATGTTTGACGTTCTTAATGAAAGATTAATCAACGAAGGCCAAGAGCCAATCGCTTTCGACCACGACTGCCGTGAAGGTATTTGCGGTATGTGTTCGATGTATATCAATGGTAGCCCTCATGGCCCTAACCGCGGCGTTACTACTTGCCAGTTGCACATGCGTTCTTTCCAATCAGGTGAAACAATTACCGTTGAGCCTTGGAGAGCTGCAGCATTCCCTGTAATTAAAGACTTAGCCGTAAACCGTTCTGCTTTCGACCGTATTATTTCGGCAGGTGGTTTCGTGTCTGTTAATACTGGTAATGCTCAAGATGCCAACGCTTTACCTATTCCAAAAGAAAATGCTGATGAGGCCTTCGCAGCAGCAGCTTGTATTGGTTGTGGTGCTTGTGTAGCTGCCTGCAAAAATGCTTCGGCTATGTTATTTACTTCTGCTAAAATATCTCAATTGTCGTTGTTGCCACAAGGACAAGCTGAGCGTACTATGCGTGCCGAAAAAATGGTTGCACAAATGGATGCAGAGGGCTTTGGTGCTTGTACCAACACAGGTGCTTGCGAAGCTGAATGTCCAAAAGAAATTTCTTTGGAAAATATCGCTCGTATGAACCGTGAGTACTTTAGTGCTGTATTGTCTTCTAAATAGTACTTTCGTACTTCTTTCTATTACAAAAGCCTCTTATTGAACTTATTTCAGTAAGAGGCTTTTTGTTACCCAAACAATTAGCTGTATAATGTGGTTTTCTCTTCATGAAAATTACAACTTTACGCCTTATTTTGGGCGACCAACTCAATCACAAACATTCGTGGTTTGATAGCGTTGACAACTCTATTTTGTATGTGATGATGGAAATACGTCAAGAAACAGACTATGTAACTCACCATATCCAAAAAGTAGTTGGTTTTTTTATGGCTATGAGGCAGTTTTCCCAAGAATTGCACGAGCAAGGGCATCGCATAAATTACATTATGCTAGATGATGAAATAAATACACAGTCGTTAACCAATAATCTGCTTTGGCTTATTCAAGAACTAGACATACAGTTATTTGAATATCAGCTCCCCGATGAATATCGCCTCGACCATCAATTACAACTTTTTTGTCAATCTATCCATATTCCATCGAAAGCTGTCGATTCTGAACATTTTTTGAGCAAAAGAGATGACTTAGCATCATTTTTTAAGGGTAAAAAAACGTACCTGATGGAAAGCTTTTATAGAATGATGCGTAAAAAATATAATATACTGATGGACGAAGGTCAGCCTATTTCTGGCCAATGGAACTACGATGCCGATAATCGTAAAAAGCTTCCCAAAGAACATCAGCCTATTCAACCTTTAGTTTTTGAAAAGAATGTAGAGCATATCGTTGGGTTAATTCATCGGTTTGCTATCCCAACAATAGGTAACATCCAAGTCAATCACTTTAGTTGGCCTGTGAGCCGTACCGAAAGCTTGGCTTTGTTAGACTATTTTATTCAACACTGCCTTGCTTATTTTGGTACTTATGAAGACGCGATGCACCCCGCCTATTGGTCTATTTATCATTCTAGGCTATCGTTTTCACTTAATCTCAAATTGTTACATCCACTAGAAGTCATTCAGAAAAGTGTTCACTATTGGGAGCAAAACCAGAACACTATTTCGATTGCTCAAATTGAAGGATTTATTAGACAAATATTAGGCTGGCGAGAATATATGCGTGGTATTTATTGGGCAAAAATGCCTGAGTTTGCTAGCATGAATTTCTTTGGACACAACAGAAAGCTTCCTTCGTGGTTTTGGACTGGCCAAACCAAAATGGCTTGCCTTCGCCACAGTATTGGGCAAAGTTTGGAGTATGCTTACGCACATCATATTCAAAGGCTAATGTTGACAGGCAATTTTATGCTACTCACAGGCATTCATCCCGACGAAGTAGATACTTGGTATTTGGGGATTTATATTGATGCTATTCAGTGGGTCGAAATCACGAATACTAGGGGTATGAGCCAGTATGCCGACGGAGGAATTGTAGGTTCAAAACCATACGTTGCTTCGGCCAACTATATTGATAAAATGAGCCATTATTGCGGCACATGTTTTTATGATAAAAACAAAAAAACTGGCGATAAAGCCTGTCCTTTTAATAGCTTTTATTGGCACTTTTTTGACCGAAATAGAGCTTTACTAGAAAAAAATCCACGTATTGGTATGGCGTATATGAGCCTCCATAAAATGTCTGATAGCACGAAACAAGAGCTACTCAAACAAGCCGATTTTTACTTAGAAAATATAGAAACACTATAAGAAAAGTGTCTGATATTTGGCCAATAAGTGGGCGTATCTGTACTAAGGTAGTATTTTGCTATTTTTATACAATAGCAACAAGCATATCTTGGCAGGTGTAAATACTGAAACCAATGGAATTCTAAACCAAAAATACTGAATGTCTATAAGTTTCGTTAAATTTGTTGGACTATAATATAAATATTGGGTGTGGCTCTCGGGTAAAAATTCCACTCCTCTAATGAGAACAAATGATAGAAATTAACAACGTTTGTAAATCCTTTAACGGTCGAGATATATTACTTGGCATTAGCGGGCAATTTAAGCCTGGCGACACCTCTTTGATTATTGGGGGAAGTGGCACTGGTAAAAGTGTACTACTCAAATGTATGATTGGTATTATTAAGCCTGAAACAGGACATATTTTGTACGATGGCCGAGATTTCCATAATTCTGAAGAGGAAGTACAAAAAGAAATTCGCAGAGAAATGGGCGTTTTGTTTCAGGGAGGAGCTTTATTCGACTCAAAAACGGTACTCGAAAATGTAAAATTCCCGTTGGATATGCTTACCAATATGTCGGAAAAGGAAAAGATTGACCGTGCCGAATTTTGCTTGCAAAGGGTAGGATTGGAAAATGCTGGTCAACGAACACCTTCCGAAATATCGGGCGGTATGAAAAAAAGGGTAGGTATTGCACGAGCAATCGTAATGAACCCTAAATACCTTTTTTGTGACGAACCCAACTCTGGCCTCGACCCACTCACATCTGTCAAAATTGATGATTTAATCAAAGAAATTACCGACGAGTTCAATATCACAACTATCGTTATTACACACGATATGAGTTCGGTGATGGGTATTGGCGAGCGTATTATGTTTTTGTACAAAGGTCAGAAGCTTTGGGAAGGCGACAATACCAATATTCTACAAAATACGGTACCCGAACTCAATGAATTTTTGTTTTCGAGTAAGCTTTTGCAAGATTTAAGAAAATAAAAAGCATAAACATGAGTCATCCCGAATTTTAAGTAATATTTAAAGAAATCTCCTATTTGTGTTTGTTGGGATTCATAAGGTAGGTCATCAAGTGAATTTTGAAGGGAATTATCAATTGCTCAAACGATAGCAAATCTGGGGCTATTCATTCAAAAGGCGTTCGAAAAACTAGTTTCGAACACCTTTTGAATGTTAAATGTCAGCATGATACATTTTTAGCCGCAAAGCATTAAATCACTACTGATGAAAAGCATCTTCAAAAATAATCACTAAATTAGGGCTAGCTCATGTTTTTTATGCTTGGTTATTTTATTACCTTGTCGTCAAATCTCTGAATATCTGTTCTAGGTTTTTGCCTGACTGCACAAGTTTGTCGAGCGGTTGATTTTCCATAACTTGCCCTTTATTAATAATAACGACACGGTCGCAAATGGCCTCTACTTCTTGCATAATATGAGTGGAAAAAATAACGGTTTTTTCTCGACCAATTTGCTTAATCACACTTCTAATTTCGACCAACTGGTTGGGGTCGAGGCCAGTAGTAGGTTCGTCCAAAATCAATACCTGAGGGTCATGAATTAGAGCTTGTGCTAGCCCTACCCTTTGGCGATAGCCTTTTGAGAGTTGCCCTATTTTCTTTTTCTGCTCAACCTGTAAGCCTACCAATTCAATTACTTCTTCAATACGCTGCTTTAAGGTATTTCCCTTGATTTTATAGATACCACCCACAAATTCAAGAAACTCTTTGACATACATATCCAAATAAAGTGGATTATGTTCGGGCAAATAACCAATATTACGACGTACATCGTTAGGTGATTGCCGGACATCAAAGCCACAAACCTCTACACTACCCGAAGTAGCAGGAATATAACAGGTTGCAATTTTCATAGTTGTAGACTTACCTGCACCATTGGGGCCCAGAAAACCAACAATTTCGCCTTTTTGTACGTCAAAAGATATATCATTTACCGCCTTTTGTTGGCCATATACTTTTGTGAGATTTTGAATTTTGAGAGACATCAGCAAGATACAGTTTAGGAAAACATTCCTCCCAAATCTAAACCTGGGATATTTGGCAATAAGCCGTTGGTAGCTTTTTGAAGGTGTTCTTTGATTTTTCCTTCAATATTGTTCATCGCAATATTGGTAGCCGCCACAACCAAATCTTGTACCACTTCTTGGTCGGATGGCTTCAATAAATCTTCGTCTATTTCAACTTTTAGCAATTGTTTTTTGCCATTGATAGTTACCTTGACCATGCCTCCGCCCGATTCGCCTGTTTCAATAATCGTTCCGAGCGTTTCTTGTGCTTCTTTCATTTTTGCTTGAAGGTCTTTGACCTTGCCAAGCATTCCCATCATGTCAAACATAGTTATTATATTGATTTTTAGCAGTCTATCCAACCCCTATCTACAAGGTTGATATATGGCTGTGTTTTTTACTAAAATATTTTCTGCAATTTACAACAGATAGCCCCTTTACACAAAATAATGAGGGTGCTTCTGTCAATGTTTAGTTTTAGTAAATTACAGTAATTGTTCCTTCTTTATGAATTTTATTCCCCGAAATATCTTCTACTTCTATTTGATAAGGATAAGCCCCCACTCCTACTTTTTGGCCGTTTTCTTTGGTTCCATCCCAACCAATCTTGGGGTTACTCTGATAATCGTTGGTTTCGGTATAAAAAACAATATTACCCCAACGGTCATAAATCTTCATTTTTATTTCTTTAATAAATCTACCTTGTATATAAAAAGTATCATTGATACCATCGCCATTGGGTGAAAAAGCCTGTGCCGACACCACCAACGACGGCCGCTGGTATAGCACATAGTTGGACAAACTACTTGGCAATGTACTCGTTGTTGGGAAAGCTTCAATGACCAAATAAATATCTTGTCCGTCGGCCTCTGGAATATTCAAGCTTTGTAAATCCAAATTAGTATTGCTAGTAGTGAATGGCAACCCCGACCCTGCCGTTACAATCGGCGAACCCGTTGTAGGGTCTATTCGATATACAGAATAGGAGTTAATTGCACCCGAAAAAGGCATTTCTTTTGTCCAGTAAAGTTGAGCATTACGTACCTGTGTAAATACAGTACAAACTTTATTAGAAGGCTCAGACTCGCCACAAGTACCTTGCCAAGTGATATAATAACAATATTGAGCATCGCTGGGGTTGGCAGTTGGGTCGTCGTAATAGTCGGTATTTTGCTGAGTAATCTTGCTATAGGTACCCGTAAATGAATCGGCACGATAAAAGTTGTACCCCGAAATACCAACAGGTTGAATGGTATTAAAAGAACTAGTCACCCTGATTTTACTTACGCCATTATTGGTAAGCACCGATGTAAAGATATTATCGACACTTGGAGGCTTTACATTAGACATCGCCGTAACTTCGATTGGAGCAGCAAAGGCACTATAATTATAGCGTGTTCTGATACTGTAGGTATATTTTACGCCACAAACTAAGTTATTATTGTCGTCGATTTGAGTAGTATTAATATTAGTAATAGGTATTACGTCGACATTGCCGAATTGGTCGGTACGGGTTATTTCGTAATCATTAAAAACATTATTCCCCGAAAGACCAGTCTGAGCTTGTCCCCAAATCAGTGTATTTTTTCCATTGTTTGGCACTACACTAAAAGGTGTCGAACAGATTTCTTGGTTTGAAATAAGAGCCGCATTAGGTACAGTATTAGGAACACTACAGGCATCTTCTACCACTACCCTAAAGCAGTATTGTTTACTCGGATTGGGCAACGTAATTGGAATTTTTTCGGAGGTACTCGTACTCACAGAAGTAAACACCTGATAAGGCGGTAGCGAATAATTAAAAGGTACGTTAGGTTCACGAATATAAATATTCCGTTTAGTATTGGGCTGCCCCGATACTATCAGTTCGTATCCGCTGGCTGTGGTATTATATTCTAAATTTTTAACCGTAGGTGTAAACAAAGTAGTACCCGACGTTACAACGGTTGTTCTATACACACTTGGACACCCCTTTATTTTGGTATCGCCTGTTATAACCACATCATGACTTCCAGAGTTTACCAAATCAATTTTTCTAGCAGTTGGATATGTTGCTACAGCTGAGGCTATTGGCCTAAACTGAGTACCTATGCCAGTGGCATCTATGATATAATTCTCATAATTTTCATTGTTGGGAGTATTAAGCCAAGTTATATTTACTTCATTACCACTACAAACCTGAACCGCAATATCGGGTGTTTGAAGATTCACTACTTGAATAACCTGACACGCATAATAGCCTGTACCATTTGAACTCCCCACACTCACTAAATAATAATAATCAGGAGTAGTAGGAACAGCTAGCTGAAGATACCCCGAAGCATCGGTATTGGTAGCAGTACCCGATAACCCCGAAGTAATCCGAAGGTGATTTGTTTCACTTTTGGGTACTACAATAAATCGAGAACTTTGAGGAGCATTATTCTGAACTTGTAAGTCGATGGGTTGGCCCGGACACACTATTATAGGCATGTTATTTTGCCTAGCAGGGTCTCCATCACCATCGCCTGTAATAACAGTACCCCCATTGATAACAAAATCACCATTATCAAATGAAGGCCTATCAGGGCATTTTTGCCCTATCAGCCTTGTTGGTAAAGAGAATAATGTACAAAATATAGCAAAAAAAAGGAAGTAAGTACGCGGTCGTAACAAATTATTCATAATGATTAAATGTCAAAAAATCAACTTAGGGATATGCTCTTGTCCTATACCACTAGCAATAACTATGCTAGTATTTTATCATAAAAAAACCTTATAGGGAGACAAGTGGAGGTTGCGACGTAAGTGTCTATTTCTTTGAGTGTATAACGAAAGGAAAAGATTTTTATGATATTAATGGATAAATATACAAAAAATATGCCTTTATAGCACCTTGTATTGAATACAAGGAACAAAAAGCTGTACCTTTGGAGTTTTATAAATAAAAACAGATTTAGTCTTTTTTTCCTTTAAGCAATCTCATTCACACAACCCAATTTTTGGAGCTAAAAATGCTTTTGCCTAAAGCTAAATAGACCCAACAGATACCAACAATGTCAGCTATAAAACTTGATAGTATAGAAGAGGCCATCGAGGCAATAAGAAATGGAGAAATAATCATTGTTGCCGACGATGAAGACCGTGAGAATGAAGGAGATATGATTTGTGCATCGGAGGCCATGACTGCCGAGATGTCTAATTTTATGATTCGTGAGGGGCGTGGATTGATGTGTGTTTCTTTGACAGAAGAACGTTGTGCCGAATTAGGCTTGGAAATGATGGTAGGGCACAATACCGCAACCCACGAAACACCATTTACGGTATCGGTAGATTTGCTTGGACATGGCTGTACTACAGGGATTTCGGCTCAAGACCGTGCCAAAACTATTCAGGCGTTGGTTGATGAAAATACCAAACCCGAAGATTTAGGTAAACCTGGCCATATTTTCCCGCTAAAGGCTCGAAAAGAGGGTGTTCTCAGAAGAACTGGACATACCGAAGCTGCGATGGATTTTGCCAAATTGGCAGGCTTCAAACCTTCGGGCGTATTAATTGAGGTGCTTAACGAGGACGGTACTATGGCTCGCTTGCCCGATTTACGCAGAATTGCCGATAAGTTTAACCTCAAATTGGTGACCATCAAAGACTTGGTAGAATATCGCCTGAAAAAAGAATCTTTGATCGAACGTGAAATTGCAGTTGATATGCCTACAGAATGGGGACATTTTGAGCTTACGGCATTCCGTCAAAAACAAACTGGTGAAACTCATTTGGCTTTGTCAAAAGGAACTTGGAGCAAAGATGAACCCGTGTTGGTACGTGTGCACAGCTCTTGTGTTACGGGCGATATTTTTGGGTCTTGTCGTTGCGACTGTGGTGGACAGCTTCACCGTGCTATGGAGATGGTTGAAAAAGCTGGAAAAGGAGTGGTTCTATATATGTTCCAAGAAGGTAGGGGTATTGGGTTAATCAACAAACTTAAAGCCTACAAACTTCAAGAAATGGGACGTGATACCGTAGAAGCTAACCTTGAGCTGGGCTTCAAAATGGACGAACGAGATTATGGTGTTGGAGCTCAAATTTTGCGTGACTTGGGGCTTAGCAAAATTAAATTGATTTCTAATAATCCTAAAAAGAGAGCAGCATTGTTTGGTTACGGTCTCGAAATTGTCGAAACAGTACCTATCGAAATAGAACCTAACCAACACAACGAAAAATATTTACAGACCAAACGAGATAAAATGGGTCATAATATTTTGAAAGGATAAAAAAAGTTATAATTTTAAAAGGAGAAATGATATTTTCATTTCTCCTTTTTTTATGTCCTCTTATTTGAGTAGTGCTTGTCTTTTTCACTACTTTAACCTTGCACTACTATGAGAAATATCATGTTTGTACTTCATATTTCACTAATGCTATCTAGTAGCTTGTTCTCTCAAAACCCCTCAGATGAGTGGTATTATGGCAGAATTATTTTGCAAGAAGGTGATACTCTTTACGGAACCATGCAAGTAGAATTACAACACAGTATCCTAAAACTCAGAACAGATGATAATAGAATTAAAACTTTTTCGGCACAGCAGGTCAAACATTTTTCTTACTACGATACCTTTTATAAGGTAAAACGTCTTTTTAGTACCATTCCTGCTCGTATTAAAAATGACTATTGGGTTGCTAGCTTTTTTGGGGTGATTGTCGACAATACTGAAAATATATCGCTTTATTATAAAACCTACCATAACAATCAGGGCTTGTTAAACACCAAAACGCTTTTCTTTTTGGATTATGAGCTTTTTATAAAAAATGCCAACGACGAAATCCGAAAATATAAAGGCACTAAAAAAAGCTTATTTGAGCTACTACCCTCCTATCACGAACAAATAGCGGCCTTTATCGCTCATAAATCTTTGAATATTGCCGCCCCTTACGACATGGGGCAGATTATTGAATATTACAATTCTCTACAGGCTTATTCCTTACAGAAATAAACCATAGATTCATAATAATCCCAAACCTGTACTATTAAATTATGTCATTATTTATCCCCCAAAATAATAGGCGTATTACCTTTTACACCCATCACAATAACCTTGGCATTGGGTGAAAGAGCCAAGGCTTTTTGGGCAATAATAGCCTCGTATTGAAGCTGTTTATCGCTTAGCCCTGTCGATAGGATTTTCTGGTAATCGGCAATTCCCTGAGCTTCAACACGTTTGCGTTCGGCTTCTTGTTTTTCTTTTTGCAAAACAAACTGCATTTTCTGAGCCTCTTGTTCAGCATTGATTTTTGACTCAATTGTTTTTTTGACAGACGTTGGTAAATTGATATTTCTAATCAACAATTGTTCAAGCATAATACCTCTAATCTTCAAGTTTTTTTCAATATCATTAAAAATCCTGTTTTGAAACTCATCCCTTTTGATAGAATACAACGACACCGCATCGTAATACACTGCATTATCACGGATTTTGGTGCGAGTTACGGGTCTAATAATCTTATCTTTATAATTACCTCCTATTTCCTTTAGAATTTTGGGAGATTCGCTTGGCACAATTTTGTAAAGAATAGTCAGGTCTATAATCACTTCTAGCCCATCGGCAGTCAACACCCTAATAGCGTCGTCGCCTTCTTTATCGCCTTCATCATGCAATGCCGACATCGTGTAGTTTTGTGTCTTAATGTCAAACATCGTTACTTCCGACAACGGATTAATAAAATTTAGTCCGCTGTTCAAGGTTTCGTCTTTTACTTTTCCAAACAACGATGGCACACCTACCTCGCCAGTGTCTATTTGCCGAACCGAAGCCGTAACCAAACCTATTAATAACACTACTCCTCCAAGCAGTTGGGTTGGACGGGCATAACGAGCAATCATAAGGGCAGGATTATTAATAACAAAACCTACCACTAGTAATAGCAATCCAATGATAATCAAAAACATGGCTTTAATTGGTTAAGGTTAAATTTAATGATGGTTTGTCCATAAATAAAAACAGCACCAAATAACAAGATTTGGTGCTGCGTTATACTTATTTATGACAAAAGGCAACCTGAATAGGCTAGCTGTTACAGGCTTATTTAAGTCTTAATACTGAATACCTAACCGCTGATAAATAAAACTCAATAGCCATGCCGGGCCAATCATTAAATATTGAAGGTCTTTGAAAAAGGAAGGTTTCTTCCCCTCGATTTTATGCCCCCAAAATTGTCCAATCCATGCCAAAATAAAAATCGTCAGACAAAATTGCCACAAAGGAGCTATCCCCGACGATTCGATAATAGTACATAATAATATACAAGTAAACGAAAATATAAACATGCCTATTGATAAGGCTTTTGAAAGTACAAAATAATAAATCGTTGTGAGTGCCAGTAACAATAATGCTACGTTTCCTTCTAAACCCAAAATACTAAAAAAGGAAAGCTTGATACTAAAAAAGAAGCCTACAATACTAAAAAAAATAAGTGGTACACATATCCAGTGTACAGTTTTGTTGGTTGTATTCTGATGACTTTCTCCGTACTCTGACAGCCACTGGTAAATTGTTTTCATATTTTGTTAGTGATTTTATGGTTTGGAAATACAAAATTACATTTTTATCCAATAAGTAATAGTACTTATCAAAATAGTTATAAAAATTTGCTCGCCAAGTACCACATCCTGAGCAATAATATTGCCAGTGTGCGTTGCAATTCAGCGTTGAGATGATTGTTTTTGAGAAAGATATGTACTAGAAATGCTGGAAAATATTAACTTAAATACTGTCAACAACCTAACGACGAAACGACCAAAGCGTCATTTCCTCTGTCAATTTTTAGGATTTAGGGGTATTGTTTGTTGATGATGAATAAGGCTAATAGTTCCTTGTACTACGAATATAGCAAAAAAAAAGTAAAAACGATAAGTGCAAGGCTATTTCTGGATACAAAACACAAAATCTTGTATCTTCGTAAATTCATCTATTAGCTTTTATGAAATCCATAAAGCTATTATGGCCTAAATCTAGGTTTTCTCAAGTAATTATATCACTTATCCTTTTTTTATCGTGTTCATCGAACCATATCATAATCAACATCAACAAAAAGAAAAGCGTACAGGCTGGATTGAAGTAATCTGTGGCTCTATGTTTTCGGGCAAAACAGAAGAACTTATCCGACGATTAAACAGGGCTCGTATTGCCAAACAAGAAGTAAAGATATTTAAACCCACTGTTGACACCCGCTATCATGCCGAAGACATTGTGTCGCACAATGCCTCGTCGGTAGGTTCTGTCCCAATTCAGCACCCAAGCGACATGCTAGCACTTGTAGGCAACTGCGATGTTGTAGGTATCGACGAGGCTCAGTTTTTTGATAATACCGTCGTTGATATAGCCAACAAATTGGCCGAATCTGGCAAAAGAGTTATTATTGCTGGGCTGGATATGGATTTTCTAGGAAATCCTTTTGGCCCAATGCCCAACCTTATGGCTGTGGCCGAATACATTACCAAGGTTCATGCTGTATGTGTAGTATGTGGCGATGTCGCCAATTATTCTTACCGTAAAATTGCTGTTCAAGACCAAGTTGTTTTGGGCGAAACAGATAGCTACGAAGCCAGATGTCGAAAATGCTTTCATCTTTAAAAATATATCCTCTTCTATGTTTTCTGGAAAAACTTTTTCATCAAGTTTTTTCCAGAAAACTGGGTTTATCTGCTATTGCCCAAATAGGACTTAGCTTTTTTATCAACGCACAAAACCCTATTCCTGTTGGTACATGGCAAACCCATTTTAATTACACTCGGGCTGTCGATGTAGCTATTGCTTCCAATATTGTTTACTGTGCCACTCAAGAAGGTCTTTTCTACTACGACCAATCGGCCGAAGAAGCTACCAAACTAACAAAAATCGATGGTTTATCAGAAAATCAAATTGCTGTCATAGAATACCAAGCCACTTTACAATTGTTAGTAATTGGCTACCAGTCGGGCGGTATCGACTTGGTGAGCCTCAATACCCAGCACGAGCCATCAAGTATCACTACCATCGACTTTATTAAAGAAAACAATACCATTCAGAGTTCCAAAAAAGTAACCGATATTGTTTTTAATAACACAAGAGCCTATCTGGCCTATAGCTTTGGCTTAGTGGTACTCGACTTAGTCAAAAAAGATATTCAAGAAACCTATCTGTATTTGGGCGAAGGTGGTACTCCGTTGGGGGTATTACAAACTGCCGTTCTCAACGACAGCATTTTTGTTAATACAAGCCAAGGTATCAGAGCGGCATCGCTGCGTTCGGACATTAATTTACAATACTTTGGTAATTGGCGTACACTTACACCACTTCAAGGAGTGAGCTCTTTTATAGGTAACAAACTATTGTTTGGCACTAATAATGGCGATATACTCACATACAACAACGGACAATTTACTACACTATTGAAGCTAACTTCAGCTATCGACAAGCTGATTCCTCTTGGCGAACAGTCTTTTCTTATTTTGGCCAATAAAATTATCCGACAGTTTGATTTAAGTGACAATTCGGTACGAACACTCAGCGAAAAACTGATTCAATCGCCTCAAAATGCCGTTTTAGATGCACAAAAAAAATACTGGATTGCCGATAATACCAACGGCCTTATTAGTAATTATACTGGTGTATTCAAGTCGTACAGCCCTACAAGCTTAGATACCCTGTATCGAACCCGTAAAGATTCTATTATTATCGATACAGAAGGAAATCGCTGGACGCGATTAGGAGCATTTAGAGGCATTTTGGTCGAAAACGCCCAAAAACAACAAATATATATTTATTCGGGGCAAGGCTTGGGGAATCTGCCAAGTAGTACAGTAGTAAGTATGGCTACAGATAAAATCGGGCAAATATGGGCTGGTACAACGGCTGGAGTTGCTGTTTTTGACAACCCTTCTGCTGTTTTTTCAGGCAGAAATTTTGACGCTTATACACCCATTTTTGAAAAAAGACGACTCCTCAGCAACGAAACCGTTACCGCAATAGCCGTAGACGGAGGCAATAGAAAATGGATTGGTACCAACAACGGCTTATTCTTGTTTTCGGACGATGGCACGAGTTTAGTGAATAATTTTACAGAAAAAAATTCGCCATTGCCTAGCAATCAGATTCAATATATTACCGTCAGTGGGCAGTCGGGAGAAGTTTTTATTCGTACCAACAAAGGAATGGTATCGTACAGAGGCACAGCCACCGATGCCGAAACTACCCAAAGAAACAACGTAAAGGTATTTCCCAACCCTGTTAAGCCCGACTTTGAGGGTTTGGTAAGTATAGAAGGACTCGTAGAAAATGCCTTTGTAAAAATTACAGATGCCGCTGGCAGACTCATTTATGAAACCAGAGCCAATGGCGGAACGGCCGTTTGGAATGCCAAAACACTTTCGGGCAGTCGAGCAAGCACAGGTATCTATTTGGTTTTTAGTAGCAATACCCAAGGCAACGAAACCCTAGTAAGCAAAATAGCGATTGTCCAATAATTTGGAAATGCTTCAGGACTACATAAATAACAAGAATGCCATGAATTATTAGAATATTTGTAAATTTGCTATTCAATATTCATTTTCATGCCATATACGCAAGACAACATCAACGAGTTCAGGGAAGCAACACTGAATAAGTATCCAGAGAACAAAAAGTTTTTTGATAAAATAAAAGCTAAAAAAGTCAAAAATTTAGACGACCCATTTCATCAATTACACGATGAAGTGTTTGAGGAAGTAGACTGCCTAGCCTGTGCCAATTGCTGTAAAACCACAAGTCCAGTATTTACAGATACCGATATAGAGCGTATTGCCAAACACTTGAAAATGCGTCCTGTACAACTTATTGAAAAGTACTTACATTTAGACGAAGACAAAGATTATGTTCTTAATTCTTCGCCATGTACTTTTTTGGGAGCCGACAACTATTGTTCTATTTATGAAATTCGCCCCAAAGCCTGCCGTGAGTACCCACACACCGACCGCAAGAATATGGCAGGTATTATGAAGCTAACACTGGCTAATACAAAAGTATGTCCAGCCGTTTTTGAAATAGTAGAACGATTAAAAAAGACCAAAATAATAGGTTAAAAAAAGAACCAACCTGTATTATTTTACTGATTATAAGTTTTTTTCTTGAAAAAATAGATAAATTGGACAGTTATCGATCAGATACGAGCCGTTAGCGTTCCAAACTCCAAACTTTTGATGTATTTTTGGGCACAATTTTACAAAAGCATCCCAATTAACTAATCATAAATTTAACTTTCAAACTCACAAACTTAATAAATGGCTGCAGTTGAGTATTTAGGTATTGACATCGGTGGAACGAATGTAAAAATGGGCATCGTGAACTCCGAAACTGGTCACATTTCAAATTTTTACAGTCATGATAGCGTAAGCTGGCGTAAATCAGGTCATTTTGAAGACCGTTTGGCTGAGGCTATTGCACTCCAACTTCACGACCACAAGCATATCAAAAGAGTAGGTATTGGTTTGCCCGGCATGATAGACTCGACCCGCAGAACGCCAGTCGAAATCACAGCTATTCCAGAATTGGACTGGGTGCCATTGGTTGAAGTATTAGAAAAAAGATTTCCAGGCGTTAATTTCTACCTTGAAAACGATGCTAATGCTGCGGCATTGGGCGAGTTTTATTTTGGTGAAGAAAGAATCGACGAAAGTTATATATTCATTACTTTAGGTACAGGAGTAGGCGGTGCTGCTATTATCAACAAAAAGGTATTTACAGGAGGCCGTGGCAATGCTATGGAGCCAGGCCATACCCCATCGGCCAATGGTAAAGTACTAGAACGTAATATTGGCAAAAATGAATTGTTGGATTTGGCCAATACAATGCGTAAAGAATACGAAGGCGAAACACAACTTCCCGACGACGGTACTATCACTACAACAGGATTGGTAGCCGCCGCCGCAGATAACGACAAACTAGCATTACTTGTATTTGACAGAGTTGGCGAATTATTAGGCGAAAACCTTTGCCACTTAATTGCTATCCTAGACATCAACTTGGTATTGATTGGCGGAGGGCTTTCAGCTTCATTCGACTATATCTTGCCAGCCATGAAACGCAAGCTTAATCAATGGCTTACCAAGTACCATGTAAATGGGCTAACAATCAAGCGTGCAACCTTGGGTAATGACGCTGGTTTGTTAGGAGCAGCATCTTTATGTTTCTAATTTGACTTTTATTACATAAATTCGCCTTATAAATGCCCTTAAAAGGTAAATTTTAGGCATAAACTCTAATTTAATAATTAATCGGAAAGAAAAATTGGAAGTATAAATTAGAATAGTTTAGAAGTTTCTTTGAAAAGTCTAAAAAAACTAAATATAGCATTGGTGAACTGAAAAATAGTTTGATAATCTAATTTTAAATCATCATCTTTGCACCGTTTTTCTAACCAAAAATCGTTCTAAAAATGGCAGAAATTGCAGAAAAAGTAAAAAGCATTATCGTCGAGAAATTGGGCGTTGACGCAGCAGAAGTAACTCCAGAGGCTTCATTCACAAACGATTTGGGTGCAGACTCATTGGACACAGTTGAATTGATTATGGAATTCGAAAAAGAATTCAATGTATCTATTCCAGACGACCAAGCTGAGAACATTCAAACTGTTGGTCAGGCTATCTCATATCTCGAAGAAAATGTCAAGTAATTGAATTTTCGTAGTGTGCTAATTTGAGCATGGTAGTAGCCTTTTAGGCTTAAAATCATTGTTCGGGTTAGCACATTTTTTTGATGTTTTCAATTAAGGATACTTACGCTATGTTCTCGAAAATATACCTTGAATATAGATTTTTTATCACTTAATTAATATATTTCTTCATTAGATTTACAAAATCATCTATATTTGAAATTCAAGTGGGTAATGGTGGAAGTAAAAGATTATTAACAAGCGAATCTTTACGTTTATGGGAAGTCCATAACTTCAATGTCCATCCCTTGTTGTCTCCACTTTGGAATAGAACTTGAAACTCAACTTCGCCACATGAGCTTTAAACGAGTAGTAGTTACTGGTATAGGAGCATTGACTCCTATCGGAAATACAGCACCTGAGTACTGGGAAGGTCTCAAAAATGGTGTGAGTGGTAGTGATTATATCACTAAATTTGATGCGGAAAAGTTTCGTACTCGCTTTGCTTGCGAGATAAAAAATTTTGATGTAAACAACTTTATCCCTCGTCAGGAGGCTCGTAAAATGGATGCTTTCGCCCAATATGCTATTATTGCATCGGACGAAGCTATCAAAGATTCGGGTTTAGACTTGGAAAAAGTCGATAAAAACAAGATTGGCGTAATTTGGGGCTCTGGTATCGGAGGGCTTCGTACATTTGAAGATGAGTGCTTCAACTTTGCGAAAGGTGATGGTACACCTAAATTTAATCCTTTCTTCATTCCCAAAATGATTGCTGACTCGGCATCGGGGGTAATTTCAATTCGTCATGGATTCCGTGGTGTCAACTACGTTACGGTTTCGGCGTGTTCTTCGGCCAACAATGCCATTATCGATGCTTTCAATTATATCCGTTTAGGACGCTTGAAGGCTTGTGTAACTGGTGGCTCGGAAGCTCCCGTAACTATTGCTAGTGTGGGTGGCTTTACGGCTTTGCGTGCTATGTCTGAACGCAACGATGACCCTAAAACGGCTTCTCGCCCTTATGACAAAGACCGTGATGGCTTTGTGGTAGGTGAAGGCTCGGGGGCTTTGATCCTTGAAGAATATGAACACGCTGTAGCCAGAGGAGCAAAAATCTATGCAGAGATGATTGGTGGAGGTTTCTCTTCTGATGCTTACCATATTACAGCTCCGCACCCAGAAGGATTAGGTGCGTTGCTTTCTATGCAAGATGCGTTGGATGATGCCAATATCAAGCCTGAAGAAATTGATTATATCAATACTCATGGTACATCAACGCCACTTGGCGACCCTCAAGAGCTCAAAGCAATCGTAGAATTGTTTGGTGAGCATGCTTACAAACTTAATATTAGTTCAACAAAATCAATGACAGGACACCTTTTGGGTGGTGCTGGTGCTGTAGAAGCGGTGGCTTCTATCTTGGCAATGCAACACCAAATTGTACCTCCAACGATTAACCATTTTACCGAAGACCCTGCCGTTGATAATCGTCTGAACTTGACTTTGAACGTGGCTCAGGAACGTAAAATTGATGTTGTATTAAGTAATGGATTTGGTTTTGGTGGACACAATGCCACAGTTATTTTTAGAAAAATATAATTATCAAGACTGGTCTGTGAATCATACTTATTGAGTAAATGACTCAAGGACTATTATTCATTATAATAGTCCTTGCTATATCGCTGGTATAATTGATTCGGCTTTACTGATGTTCGTTTGCCTAATAGTGTTTTTTTCAGATTGCTCTTATTTCTAATATATGTTATCACCCATTTTAGATTTCTTTTCTAGCGACCCCAAAGATAAAAAGCTTAAAAAAGCTGTAGAACATATTATAGGCCAAAAACCTTCTAATCTGATGCTTTACAGACTGGCTTTTATGCACTCTTCTGTTTCAAAAGAAACGGTTGCAAAAGGATACAAAGAATCAAATGAACGCCTTGAATTTTTGGGAGACTCGGTTTTGGGAATGATAACAGCGGAATATTTATTCAAAAAATTTCCATTTAAAGATGAGGGCTTTTTAACAGAAATCCGCTCCAGAATGGTAAGCCGTGAATCGCTCAATGTGGTAGCTCGCAAAATTGGTATCGATAAACTCGTTGAATACGATGGCAATCGACGTACCGTTTTGGCTAGAACATCTATGTATGGCGATGCCCTTGAAGCTCTGATTGGAGCTATTTATCTCGACAAAGGTTTTAGATTTACCCGTAAGTTTATCATTAAGTCGATTCTAACCCAACACTTTGATATTGATTTGGTGGTTTCAAACAATCCTAACTTCAAATCATTGGTGATTGAATGGGCTCAACGTGAAGGTAAACAGATTAGATTCGATATTGCCGAAGAAGGTGCTAAGCATAATAAAGAATTTACTGCTACTATTTATGTTGATGACGACTCTTTTGCTGTTGGACAAGGGTATTCAAAAAAGAAAGCCGAGCAAACTGCCGCAATGAAAGCCTGCGAAAAACTTGATATTAGTTAATAGATTTATCTATCAAAAAAAAGACCTAAGCTCGACAATCCTGCTTGGGTCTTTTTTTTGATAGCCATCTCGGCGGTTTATCTCATAGATTACAGGGCTTTGGGGGGCTTTCGATAATTAATTCGTATTATTCCAAAGTCTTCATAATCTTTGGTGCAATATTTGCGTTCTAATTGATAAATTTACAATATTTTTCTCTATTATATTTTACCCCGTATTGGGGCTAATCGGCTAGTATCAAACCAAACCATTATAGCATGAAGTTAGACTTTCAGGCAATCGAACGCTACGCAAAACAGTATGCTGCCAAAGTTTGTGATGATTTTTTTAATAGAAATACTACTATTTCCGGTCAACAGATTATGAAATTGAGCAATGTTGCTCAGGTTAATACTTTTGTAATCAGCGACTTATATGAAAGTTGGAAATCAACCACCGAATCGTTCAAAAGCCCTTATTTCAACTTTGAGAACGAAGAGGTAAAACAGGCTCTTCAGTCATATATGAATACGGTTTCTCACCATATTTCGGTTGACCGCACCCATTTTGAACCAATCCTAGAACAATCTGTCAAAAATACGATTTGCCTATTGCTCGACCCTAGTAAGTATTTCGATGATTTTGTCAGAGATTCTCCCGACTTTACCTTAACTCGCGAACGTATCGATAAGCTGGCCAAATACACAAAAATCAATAGCGTTTTTGCTAAAGGTTTAAGAGAAAAACTAGGAGACGAACAAAAAGTATTTGTGACTACCGCTTTGGGGTGGCTCAACGACATTGCCATAAATACCGATTTTGAAAATCCCGATAAATACCTCGAAATGCTCAGAGCTACTGTAGCTTTTGAAAAAGATAGTTTTATCAAGAGAACCAAAGCAACAATACCGATTGATACCACTACAGGACAAGGCCCTCGCTTATCACAATCATTTTTTGATACCGACCCCGAAGCCGATGAAGAACCAGAAGTAGAAGAAGATGAACCACTGCCTACTGTAGCAGCAATTCAGGCTAAAATAGACAAAGAGGGAACGCCAGCAGACATTAAGTTGCCTACTTCTACCATAGGAAAATTAAAAGATACCTTTACCGATGAACTACCAACGGTAAATGACTTATTGAAAAAAGAGGTAATCGGACAAGGTGCAGCGTTGTCTGATATGGCATTTAATCGTCAAATCAAAAGTGTTGCTGATGCTATTAGTCTCAACCAAAAATTTATTTTTATTGGCAAATTATTTGAAGGTGATATCAATGCCTACAACAGAGCTTTGGATGAAATAGATTCATGTAAAAGCTATGCCGATGCCAAAAACCTGATGAATAAGGTTTTAGCTCCTAAATTCAATTGGATTTCGGCCGCCGAAGAAGCCAACGACTTTCTGGAAATCGTAGGACGCAAATTTCAGCACCACGTTTAGTCAAAAAATCATATTACATGAGAAGCGGAAGAAAAATCTTCCGCTTTTTTTGTCATAAATCATTCTATGTAAGTATATTAGCAGTAATTACTACACTAAAAAGAATGAAAAATCTAGCTACAACTATTTTACTATTAATCGCTATTGAGTCGAGTAATGCACAAATTGGCTCATTAGAAGATATTCTCGGAGTACCTACCGAGGCCATATCCGAGGATATGTACGAAAGTTTATTACAGAATTACCAAAATCCGCTCGACTTAAATACCCTTACCTTTGAGCAACTAACCTTATTGGGTATTTTATCTGAACGACAACTTAATGCTTTTTTCTCCTACCGTAGTCTTATTGGCAGTTTTGAGTCAATCTACGAGTTGCAAGTTATTCCAGATTTTGATCTACCTACTATTTACAGATTGCTACCTTTTGTATATTTGCCCAATAAAGCCTCATCGCTTGGGCAAGATATACAGCAAGCCAAACATTGGCTTATTCTTCGCTATGGGCAATATATAGAGCAAAAAAAGGGATTTACCCCGCCCGACACCAGATCGAAAGTACGCTATGAGGGCACTCCTTTCAGAACTTTGCTACGGTACAAATGGTATCATACCAAAAACCTTCAAGTAGGATTTACCCTTGAAAAAGATGAAGGCGAGCAATATATCACTGATTTTCAGTCGTTTCATATTCAAATTCAAAATAAAGGTATTCTAAAAAATCTTACCCTTGGCGATTTTACTTTACAAGTTGGACAAGGGCTTGTATCGGGAGCAGGGTTTTATTTGGGGAAAAGCTCCGAATCTGTGCTATTTACAAGAAGAAGTGATTTAGGAATTAGAGCCCATACCTCAAGCCTTGAAATGAACTTTTTTAGAGGAATAGCATCGTCTTTTCAGTGGGGAAAACTCCAAGCCACTGGCTTTTTTTCATCGACACTACGTGATGCCAATGTGGTTAGTTCTACCTCCGAGTCCTCGTCTTGGGTAAGCTCATTACAAACTTCGGGGCTACACCGTACCACCTCTGAAATAGCCGATAAGCATAGCCAAGGCGAACAGAATATTGGCTACGGTATGGCTTATTATTGGGCAGAAAAGAAAATTAAAATAGGAGTATTTGGGCTACATACACACTACCAATTGCCTTTGCTAAAAGCCGATAAGTTATATAATCAATATGAGTTTTCGGGCAACGATAACCTTTTACTCAGCCTAAATTATGCTTTTGCATTCAAAAACAATCATTTTTTTGGTGAAATAGCCCGTTCTTCGAGCGGTGGCATTGGTATGGTAGCTGGGATTATCTCAAGCCTAAACGCTAGGTTAGATATGTCGTTGCTTTTCAGAAAATATGATCCAAATTTTCATAGTTTTTATAGCAATTCTTTTGCCGAAAATAGTCGCAGTATCAACGAAACGGGGCTTTATTATGGCCTAAAATATACCTTTAACCGCCAATGGCAACTGAGCAGTTATTTCGACTATTTTTATTTTCCTTGGTACAAATATTTGGTTGACAAACCTCAAACGAATGGGTTTGAGTATTTAATTCGAGCAGCTTATCAACCCCAAAAAACTACAAAAATAACAGCACAATTGAGGTTAGAAAACAAAGAGGAAAATGTAAATATTCAACAGCAATACGAAGAAAAAGGAAAAATAAAAACCAAGAATATTACAGAAGTACGTCATCGTACTAGGGCAATATTCAGCACCTATTTGAGCCATAAAATAAATTATCATTTGTCACTTCAATCAAGAATATCTATGAGTACATATCAGTTTGAAGGGCTTAATTCAACCCATGGTATAGCACTAAGCCAAGATGCCAAATGGGATTTTGGGAAATTGGCCTTGGCTCTGAGAATAGCCTATTTCAATACCCAAGACTATGACAATCGCCAATATATGTACGAACAAGACATGATGTATGCCTTTTCGCTACCTGCCTATAATGGTGTTGGCTGGCGGCATTATGCTTTGATTTCATACCAAATCAATAAGAATTTGACGGCTTGGATAAGG
>NZ_KE386491.1:4723432-4726195 GCF_000427405.1 Flectobacillus major DSM 103 | reverse complement strand
AATCACGACTTTGTCTTTTTCAGATTTGAAGCGGTCTTTTATTTTCTCCCAAAAATCTTTCCCGACACCAGAAAACAAGCCACTTGCTAATCCTTTTCCTAAAAATCCTACAATCTCAGGTGCTTGATTTTGAAATTCTGTAATTACGTCAATCATAATATCCTTTATTTTATTTTTATCAATTTTACCTTCGACAAGAGCGTTATAAAATTGCCCTTTGAACCATTTATTTTTAATCAAAACTCGCTTGTAATGGTATAAAGATGCTTTCTGTTCAGCATAATGTTTGATGATTTCTTCCTCAGTTTTAACAACCTCTAAATCAAAAATAAACGTATATGGATTGTACTTTCCTTCAAATTCTATTGTTTTTGTGAAAGGGATAGGAAACCATCTCCATAATTTTTTCCTACGAAAAACAAGACCTGTTTCCTTCTCTGGTTTATCTTTAAAGAATTTTTCTTTAGTTGCTTTATGGCGTTCCTGTACATGGATAATTGATAATATTAAAGATTTATATCCTACTCCAAGTTTATAATTAATCTCTCCCGCTTTTAATATATTCGCAATAAATTGAGACCGAAAATAATTACAAGAAGCAATCATAATAATACAAAATTCGACATCTGAGGCTACTGTTAAATCTCTGGACTTAAAGTGTATACTTTTAGTAATAGACTTAAGCTCATTAGTTTTAGCTCTATGATACTTGGTGTAAAGTCTTAATAACTGTTTTTCGGTCATATACCCATATAATTATAGTATTAAATTACAAATTAAAACAGTTTAATTTAAGATTCAATGATAGAAAATCCTCTAGTTTATTTATCATTTACTAAAGTTTCAGCCAAATATAGTTTCTACTAAACATTGCTTTGAAGCCTTTTTCACATAATAGATGTGATAGGTACTTGTTCTAATTGATAGGACTTCAGTAAATGCACTCATTAACTCATTTATTTTCAATCAAATCATATTTGTTTTTTGCATATACTATCTTAGACTAAAGATAATCACATTAATGCTATTGTTCTAATATTTTGAAACTCTCAATTAAGAAATTATTGCTCAGTAAGAAAGCTTTTTCTTATATCTCTCATACTTTAAAAGCATAGTTACCAATTTCAAAAAAGTATTCCTATAAAATTAATAATCTGTTATATAAAATCTTATTCAAATGGAGAAATAAGTAACATAACTCATATATTCCATAAATAGTTACTTGTATCCTTCTAATATGTCTTAGCGAAACTTGCTTCGACTAGATTTTTAATCACAAGAATCATCATCAAAGGACTTCTTTTCTTACAGCCAATAAGTAAGCATAGTTTGTAATGAACTAACTCTACAATAAATTTAAAGTAGCCTCATACAGCTCATCATTTTCGAATGAATCGAGGTAAACCTTTGTCACCTTCTCTGATTCATGTCCCATCAGTTCGCTAATCTTACTAATTTCGACCCCACTTCTCTTCAAAACCGTTGCGAACGTGTGTCTCGCTACGTAGGTTGTTAAGTTAGCATCTATTCCTGCCATTTCTGCTAGCACTTTCAAATCTTGGTTTATCTGCTTTGTGACTTTCTTAATACGATTAGTAATTTGAGGAATTGTTTTATGTTTCGACTTATCAAGATACGGGAATATATAGTCTCCTAAGCTATATTTTTGATAGTATGCGAGTATTTCTTTAGCGGGTGGTAAGAGTTGTACCACTTGACGTTGGTGTGTTTTGTTTCGCTCGTATTCCATCAAACCATCTGGAGATATATTCGTCCACTCAAGCTCGATAATGTCACTTATGTTAATTCCAGAACAATAATAGCTAAAAAGAAAAGTGTTTTGAGAATCATAAAGTCTAGTTCCTTTTTCAACTTTAAGAGAAGCTATTTTGACAATATCCTCTTTTTTAATAGCTCTTTTCTGCGTTTTAGTGTTGAATTTAGAGATTTTGTAATCAACAAAAGGGTCTGCTTCCTTCTTGGCAAAATCTTCTACTACGGCTCTATTGTACAAGGCTCTCAAAGTACGAAAATGTACACTCATGGAAACCTCAGAAACACCTCTTTCCCTGAAATCTTGCTCAAACCTTCGCAAAAAAGAACCGTCCAATTCGGAAAAAGTGAAGTCTTTTTGATTTCTAAAACGCTCAAGTACTTTCTTTAAATTTTTATGAACGTTTGCATTGCCTACCTTATCCGCTTTCATCAGGTCAGTTATTACCTCATCGAGAAACTGAAGTACTGTTATACGTTTACTTGGTTTTTAAGTTTCTTGGTGAATTCTTCAGCAGTAAAACTTGCCTTTTCATCCTCTAACTGCATCAAAAGTCGTCTTGCATCTGTTTTTGTTCTTTCAATTTTAATAATCATTTCAGTCGCAAGAGGATGTTTTTTAGCTGGTAAATTTTTCTTATCATCCCACATTGCTTTGGAGCAACTCATACCCACAGAGATATATTTAGGTTTTCGGTCTTTAATCAATCGAACCATAATAGGATGTTCCCCGTTTTTTAATACTTTGGAGGTGTACAAAAGCACATCAATAGAAGCCATTTACAAATTTTGATTTATATGGTTTAAACATAGTTTAAACAAATGTAGCAAAAAAATACAATTAAATACAAATAACCAAAAGAATAAACGCATATAAACGTTTAAAAATCAGATATTTAAAAATATATCAATATAAATAAAAACAAACAATACATGCCTGTCACGCATGGGGTCGCGGGTTCGAGTCCCGTCCAGACCGCAAAAGCTCAG
>NZ_KE386491.1:4629811-4723332 GCF_000427405.1 Flectobacillus major DSM 103 | reverse complement strand
GGTAATAACTGACCTGATGAAAGCGGATAAGGTAGGCAATGCAAACGTTCATAAAAATTTAAAGAAAGTACTTGAGCGTTTTAGAAATCAAAAAGACTTCACTTTTTCCGAATTGGACGGTTCTTTTTGCGAAGGTTTGAGCAAGATTTCAGAGAAAGAGGTGTTTCTGAGGTTTCTATGAGTGTACACTTTCGTACTTTGAGAGCCTTGTACAATAGAGCAGTGGTAGAAGATTTTGCCAAGAAGGAAGCAGACCCTTTTGTTGATTACAAAATCTCTAAATTCAACACTAAAACGCAGAAAAGAGCTATTAAAAAAGAGGATATTGTTAAAATAGCTTCTCTCAAAATTGAAAAAGGAACTAGACTTTATGATTCTCAAAACACTTTTCTTTTTAGCTATTATTGTTCTGGAATCAACATTAGTGACATTATCGAACTTGAGTGGACGAATATATCCCCAGATGGTTTGATGGAGTACGAGCGAAACAAAACACACCAACGTCAAGTGGTGCAACTCTTACCACCCGCTAAAGAAATACTCGCATACTATCAAAAATATAGCTTAGGAGACTATATATTCCCGTATCTTGATAAGTCGAAACATAAAACAATTCCTCAAATTACTAATCGTATTAAGAAAGTCACAAAGCAGATAAACCAAGATTTGAAAGTGCTAGCAGAAATGGCAGGAATTGAAGCTAACTTAACAACCTACGTAGCGAGACACACGTTCGCAACGGTTTTGAAGAGAAGCGGGGTCGAAATTAGTAAAATTAGTGAACTGATGGGGCATGAATCAGAGAAAGTGACAAAGGTTTACCTCGATTCATTCGAAAATGACGAGCTGTATGAGGCTACTTTAAATTTACTGTAACATGATGAATATAATTGATTTTGAACAACTGGTTCTCAATATAGAAAACACCCATAATTACTTTCAATTACGTGCTAGTAAGCAAATTGACTTAAATCTTAGTCTTCGGAATTGGTTAATTGGCTATTATCTGGTAGAATTTGAACAGAGAGGTCAAGATAGGGCTATTTACGGCAATAAAACTGTTCCGACATTAGTGAAAAAAATGAAGCATATTAAAGGGTTTTCAAGAAGTAACTTGCTGATGTTTAAAAGTTTTTACCAGACCTATCCACAAATTGTACAGATATTATCTACACAATTAGAAAACTCTCCTATTCAATTCACTCCTCCAATTGTCCAGACACTGTCTGGACAATTGGAGTCCATAGAGTCTTATCCTCCAGAAACGTTACTTTCCCACTTGAGCTTTTCTCATTTTGTAGCACTAATTCAGTTAGATTCTGATATTAAAAGACGCTTTTACGAAGTACAAGTTATTCAAAACTCATGGTCAGTTAGAACCCTCGAAAGAGCAATCAATACTCTTCTGTTTGAAAGAACGGGATTGTCGTCAGATAAAAGAGGTATGATTGAAAGTCATAAAAATCCCAAGACAGAGACAGCAGGAGATTTAATCAGAAGCCCATTTATTTTAGAGTTTATGGGGTTAAATCAATCTAAAAAGATTTCTGAGAATCAGTTGGAAACAGCTATTATTAACCATTTACAAGATTTTTTGATTGAAATGGGAAGAGGTTTCTGTTTTGAAGCACGACAAAAACGCATCACTTTTGATAATGAACATTATTACATCGACCTAGTTTTTTATCACCGTATCCTACGATGTCATATTTTGGTAGATTTGAAAGTAGGAAAATTCAGTCATGCGGATGGTGGGCAAATGAATTTTTATTTGAACTACTATAAAAATAATGAAATGGGAGAATACGACAATCCTCCTATTGGCATCATCTTATGTGCAAACAAAAATGATACATTTGTAGAATATACTATTGGTGGGTTAGATAATGAAATATTTGTATCAAAATACCTAATTGAGCTTCCTAAAGTGGATGAACTAAAACGGTTGATTGAAGAAGATATGAAGAAGTAAATAGATAAATTTTGTAATCCTACTAAGTTATGAGATACAAGGTAGAATTACAAAATTAGATTAGAGTTGTTCATTCTGGTTATTATCAGGTGTTGGATAGCTAATATTTAAGATTTCTACTGATTGTATTCTTTCAAGTTGGAAATGTCTTTCATCTTTTCTTAACTCACAAAAACCAGTTAAATACTCTATTGGTTTAACATTAGTGAGAGTTCCTAGCGGAGGGATTTCTTTTATTTCGTAATTTTTGATAGTACGTATTGTTAAGTTATTGTTCTTATCCTTGTATCGAATTCTTAAATATTTTTTCTCTTGTATTCCCTTTGTAATAACCCTTTTGTTTTGCTCCTCAAATCCCAATGTATTCAGCTCAGTATCTTTAAAATTGGGAGCTTGTACTACAAATGGACTAACTAGAGTAATATTACTAAGTTTCAAAATAGGAAATTCACGGGTTTTATTTTTGATATAGTCATATCCAACAATAAAATAGATACCATGTGAACATTTAATTTTTTGTGGTAAAAATATTGTTTGATATGAACTACCTTCGATTGTTAATGTGAGATGTTGCTTACTTCTAGCATATTTGGCATACTCATTAAGCATAGCTTCGCTGATAGAGGGAACTATACTAAGGGCTTCAATGGGTATCAATACTTCAGACATTTTATCTGAAGCAGGATTGAACCATTTACATTTTACCAATTGCTTAGAAATTTCTCTTTTCTTATTTCCTGTTTTAACGTCATACAAAGCTTCTTTTTTATCATTTTTAGGAACACCGATAACTTGCATCAACGGACTAACAAAACTTAGAAGTGGGTTAAGATTAGTTCTTTTATTTTCATTTTCAATATTTAGAGAGCTTTTTACTTTTGCCAATTCCATTTGTGCAGTAGAAAGCGTTACTATTGAATCAATGACATCGCTTTTTGCAATAGCTTTACCTCTTCGTTTTACTAATTTTAAAAGCTTTGAGGAGAGCCATGCTTCCTCAAATTGTGCTGATTTAGATGAATACCAAACACATTTACAGTTAGCCGTTTTACCCTTCAATTGAAGGTTGACTCCTGTAAATTCATCAAATACATCTTGAGAATCTTTAATAATTTCGACAATTATCATTAACGGCGAAACAAGTTGAGGTTCTCCTGAAATAAGGATATTTTGTAGTTCAGAAGTATAAGGGTGTGACTTTAGGGCAACAATGTCACCGAGATTGAAAAGGTGTTCCATAAGGTAGTATAAGTTGTGCACAAACATACTGAAAATATGTATATTTGCACAAGCCTTGATAGGAAAACTTGAAAGATTCAGACAACTGGAATGGACTATAAAGATTAAGCTATCTAATGTAGTTTAAACTCACTGTATATGTAGATTATGCAGGAAATGGATTAGTATTAAATTTTACATTCATTCCTATTTGTAGGGAGGGTAGTATATCTAACCCTTGTACAAATATGATAAGATTAAGAGAATTTATAATCATATTGACATTTAGTGTGACTCAAGAATTTGGGTACTGGTCTTACTCTTCGGAGTGTTATGTCTGAAAATTATCTGTTACACCTCTCTTGTTAACTATTAAGGTTTAATTTTCTATTAGTAATACCCTATCTATAAGATGCGAATAAAAACTCCCGATTGGCTTAAAAACAGAGGATATTTACATATTACACGTCAAATAGATGTACATAGTAATACCCAAAAGCTCCTATCAAAAATTTGTAATCCTAGCTATATTGCAAAGTATGCTTTCTTTCCCCTTATCCATGCATCTATAGATGAAAGGAGATATAAGCCCAATCCTGAACTAACGGTATTAGACCAACGACAAAAGGAAAAATGTCATAGCTATCAGGATAGCAAGGGTAAGTATCAAAAGCATATCAAAAGCCGCCCATTGCACTACGCAACCCACATGGATGCACTAATTTTTGGTTATTATGCACATTTATTACAAGATAAATATGAGGAAGAGTTAGCCAAAGATGAAGAGCTTTCAAAATGTGTTTTGGCATATCGAAAAATTAAGATTTCAGAAGAAAAAGATAGTAAGCATAAAAGTACTATTCACTTTGCTCATGAAGTTTTTGAAGAAATAAAAACACGAAGTAAGAATGAAGATTGTATGGTTTTAACCTTTGATATAAAAAGTTTTTTTTCAAGTCTTAATCATGTAAAACTAAAAGAAGCTTGGGCTAAATTAATTAATGAAACTACACTTCCTAAAGACCATTACAACGTCTTTAAAGCCTCGACTCGATTTTCTTACATCATGTTAGATGACCTCCGTATCCGTAATAATTCGGGAGGGCGAAAAGCTCCTTTTGATGAAAAAAAGCTGGCAAAGATTAGGAATAAACAAGGTTTTAATGCCTTTTTTGAATCTCCAGAAGAATTTAGAAATAAGGTAAAGAATAAGGAAATTAGACTTCATCGTTTCCCATTTAGAAAAGGTGAAGATAACACTCCAACAGGGATTCCTCAAGGATTACCCATTAGTGCAATTTTAGCAAATTTATATCTTCTTGAGTTTGATAAATTAGTCTTACAAAAAGTAACCAGAGAGTTAGGTGGCTATTACAGACGGTATTCTGATGACATTGTAGTGATATGTAAAAAAGAAAATGTAGATGAGATTGAACATTTTGTAACTGAATCAATCAAAGATAGTTTGGTTAAAATTAGCACTGAAAAAACCGAAAAGTTTTTGTTCACTCACAGAGCCTTTGGGAAACAAGCCCCACGTCTTACTGCCATCAAATTATCAAAGCATGTCTGTACAATGGAAGCTCCATTTGTTTATTTAGGTTTTGAATTTTACGGAAATCAAACACTTATAAAATCAACTAATCTGGCTAAATTTTATAGAAGAATGATTTCAACAGTGAAAAGGAAGAGTAGATTAGCCATTAAAATCGCAGAGAACGAAGGAAGGAATCCCGTTGTTTTTAGGAAACGATTATACAAGCTATATATCAATACAAACCTTAATAAAACTATTATTAAAAGACGCTTCAAAACGCTTAAAGTGAATGAGGTTGGTGAGTATAGAATAGAATCGGTTGAAAAAGAAAAGGATTTTCGGAGTAATTATCTATCATATATCAGAAGAGCAAGCAAGATAATGGGAGAAGATGCCATCAAGAATCAAATTCGCAAGCATAGACCCCTTTTTAATCTAGCTATGTCAAGACATTTGAAGTACTAAAAATATCGACCAAATAAAGAAGAAAAATGATTACACAAATTGCAAAGGTATTTGATGCAGAATATGTACAGTCGTACTTTACTAATAAGTTTGAAGGGGTAGCCTCTCCAGAGCAGGCTATAGATACATTAGCATCTATCAAATTAATCGAGTTCTTTCAAGTTTTTTTCAAGGCTGAATTCAAGTTACAAGAGTTATGGTTTGAGCAAGATAAAAATCAATTAATTAGAAGATTGGAGCGTTGTGTTACTATCGAGCAAAAGAAAAAGTTTATCGAATCAAAGCTTGATGAACATGAGATTCTTTTTAGTGAACATGAGTATTTCGATATACTTGAAGAGTTAGGTGATGAGACTTTTGGGGGACTTATAATGAAACTTGATAAACTTAGATTTGGATTTGAGAATACCTCAAGATGGATAGAATTAAATGAAACGGATAAGTTTTATCTATCATTAGTCAACGAAATACCTGATACATTTCCTTCTTTTGATGTATTCGAAAATTTGACTCCCCAAAAAGTGAGAAACTTTATTGTTTCTCGACCAAGGCTTCATGAGCTTTTTAATAGATTCATGCGTGTGAAAAGAGGAGAAGTACCAGTTGCTCAAATTATTATTAAGATTGTCAGCGATATATTCTCTATTTACTATGCAATTAAGTTAAATCATATTTTAAGACAGGAGTATTTGAAGTTAATACCTCAATCTGAATACCAATTAATTGGAGCCACACAAGATGAGGATGAAAAGGATGGGAAAAAAGTTGAAATTGTATTGCCGAAAATTAAGGAACGAATTGCAGGTGATAATATCACAAGTCTTTCTCTAACTCAAACAGCGCTACTGTTTAATTTGCTGAGAAAAGAAAGGGTGATTTTTAAGGATGAGAGTTATCAGTCTAAAGAAAATATCTATAAAGCTATTCAAGTACTTACTGGCTATAGCAAACAAAACTTAAAAGTAAAGATGAATTTGAAGGAATATGAAGATTCCGACAAAGTTGTAACCCAAAAAATTCTGAAAAGATTAATGTATTGATAAACAGTTAGATAGAGTGACTTAGGGGGTTACAACTTTAGAAAGTAGCCCTACAACTCTATAAACAACCACAAAAAACCAATAAAACTTTGTGTCATCGAAAGGGACAACGAACAATCCCCCTGAGTAGATGACACAAATGGAAATATCATCCAAATTAATCTTAGTAACTCCAGAAGAATTAGTATCACTAATTCAGCATTCCGTTCGCCAAGTCATTGCTGAGCAAACACCAAAATCTTTAGGAACAGTCGACAAGCCTTTGTCGATAGATGAAGCTTCTTCATTTTTAAATATTCCGAAATCAACACTGTATCAATTTACTTCCGCTAGGAAGATTCCTTTTCAAAAAATTGGTAAGAAGATTCTTTTCTTCAAAGCAGACCTTATTCAGTGGGTCGAGTCTGGTAAAAAGAAAACTCGAAAGGAAATCGAAGAAGAAGGTTTTGGTAAGAAAGGAGGCTTACGATGAATAATCCTCATAAACAAGCCGATACTAAAGCTTTTGTTTTGTATTGGGAGGAAGCATTTGCTCAAAGCTTTTTTCATGTAGAAAACTACTTGATGCTAAATGTAAATATCTGGAAAAGCTAAGAAAAATGCTTTTTGATGAAATGAAGGAAGATGTTTCTGTGAGAATTAAAAATTTAGAGACAGAAATCAATCAAATCATTGGTCTATTGGATATGGTACAACTTCTAAAGAGGACGTATCTTGAAGAAACGGCACAAATCGCTTCACTTTTATCGAAACTAACGTGTGAAAAACAAGTGCTACTACTTCAAAATCAGGAATTAAAGGAGCGTAATGATTTACAAGATAATGTCATTAATCTACTTCTAAGTCGATGTTTTACAACCCTAAATGAAGAAAATAATGAATATTGATAAATATAAGCAATGCCTCAATCCTGAACAGATTAGCGGAGTAGTTTATGAAAAAGATAACCTTGCAAAGATTCTGGCAACACAGGAAAAGATACAATCTAATAGCTGTAAAACGATTGCATTTAGTTCTCCCATCATTACGTATAATGAAACAGGTATTATTTTTCCTAACACGATAAATATTATTCAAGGTAAAAAGGGTGTACACAAATCAAGGTTAACGGAGATTTTTTGTGGATTGATGTTGCAAAGAGATATTACACAATCAAGTCATCGGTTTCTAGGCATGAAACGAAATGCAATGCAGAAATCAGTTGTGCTATATGTCGATACAGAACGTAATATCAATGACCAATTTCCTTATGCTATTCAAAAAATCAAGCTACTTTCAGGCTATTCGATAGAAGATAAACCCGAAAATTTAGATTACATATCGTTAATTGATATTCCTCGAAGTGAAAGGTTTGATACGTTAAATGAGTATATCAAAAGGTTTAGAACACGATATGATATATATAATCTCTTCATTGTGTTCGATGTCGTGACTGACTGCGTTGAGAACTTTAATGATGTAAGAGAAAGCCTTAGACTTGTTGATATGCTCAATGAAACCATTAACACCTATAATGTTACTTTTCTTTGTGTAATTCATGAAAATCCTTCAGCAGGTAACGACAAAGGTCGTGGACACCTTGGTACGGAATTAAATAATAAGGCTTCACAAGTTATACAGATAGGCTTTGAAAAGGATAATCAAGGAAACGATACAGACTTGATACGTTTAAAGTTCTTACACTCAAGAAATACTAAGAGATTAGACCCAATTTACGTACAGTATTCAGAAGAAACAAAAGGGTTAGTCCTTGCTAGCAGTGACTTTATTAATGAAAAGCTAGCCATGAAGAAAAGTAAGGCACAGATAGCAGACATTCAAAATTGGCTTACAGATAATATGAAGGAACCCAAAAGTAAAAAAGAGTTGATTGAGTTGATTACGGAGGCTTTTGATTGTGGTTCGAGGATAGTTGAGGATAGGCTCAAGGAGCTAGATGACAAGGGATTTATTGAACGATTTACGGTGGGGAAGAGTGCACATTACAAATTAATTATTCCATTTTAACATGTTCGCACTCGCAAAGTCATATATATGGGTCTGCGAATGCGAGCGTATAAAAGCTCTCAATATTATGTCTGATACAAATAAGTTTCCTCCGATGAATAGAACGGAGTTAGCTCGAAAATATAAGGTAAGCCTACCTACTTTTAATAAATGGCTTGGATTAATCTCGAATCTTGTTCTGATTGAAAATCAAAGGATATTCACTCCTAAGCAAGTGGAGTTAATCATAAACCATCTAGGAGAGCCCCCTGACTGACTCATGTAAACAGCATGAATTAACTTCAATTAATTCGAATTAACGCATATTAACCCTCGTTAACCCAAAGGTGGTTTTCGAGGGTTAATTATTTTTAAACCAGTAAGTTAATAACGATTAATCTAATATTAAGCAATGAACGAAATTAGAACAGGGAGAGCATTACAGTTGGAAGGACTCCAATATGCTACCAACAAAGTAACCTTAGGCTTCAAGTGTGAAGCTCGAACTAAAATAGAATTGGCACAAGAGGCTCAGCAAATGGGAATGACTTTGAGTGAGTATGTAGACACTATCATATCAACCCGAAAGCAGCAAACAAAATCAGACAACAACTCTGAGTTGGAGACATTGTTATCTCAACAAAAAGCCGACCTTCATCATTTTAAAAGGAAAGTCGATTTTTATGAAAATGAGTTATTGCAAAACGCATTTCAACTGCGTAAAGGTCAGACTCTCGAATACAGAAATATCTATGGAGAGACCGTAAGTAAAACGATTACCCAGATTGAGGATATTTACACCATCTTATTAGACACCGTTAAACTCTCGTAATCATGTTCGAAATAATTTCTAATCCGTTTGAAAATGTGGGCGAAAGTCTATCAGGTTTAGCTATTGAGAAAGCTATTGAAGTAGTCACACCATCTACCAGTAAAGGTTTTAGTTGGTGGAGATTTCTCTTCTTTATTTTGCTTCTAGTGTTTGGGGCTTGTCTATATATAATCTTCCACTATTTGCCTAAAAAAAGACATGAGGAAAATGCGATGATGATAGAGGAAGAAGGAGTTAATTATAGGATTGAAAAATGAAAAGAATATCAATAACATTCGGTAAATCATAAGTGATGTATAGGGATTAGGGCAAAGAGAATTCCTAATCCCTTAAAAGAAGCTTAACATTACTAGGATGTTGTTTGATAAAGTAAGAATATCATGATACAAATGTATGAAGTTTCAATCTTATAGAACCCTGAGCCAACACACTCATATCTTAGATATCCTCCCTATTTCTTCTACTAAAGTCCTTCTTTTTTCCTTCAAAATCATCTCCTCTCTGTCAAAATGCTTTTCTAACACAGCCTCCTCACCCATTTGTAATATATAACGATAATCGTTCTGTAAAGTGGAGAGTCGCTCGGCTAATTGTTGAACCTGTTCTGCAAGTTGTTGTGCAAATGCTTCCAAATCATTAATAGATGCTCCCGAAACGTTGCTATCGCCAAATGCAATTCCTAATTTCAGTTCAGCTACAATCGTTTGGAGTGCCTTTAAATCGTTTTGGTCATAAGCTTGTTTCAGTTTCAAGAATATCTGTTGTGCCTGCGCTTTATGGGCTTCTTCAACCAAAGGACTATCTGGATGACAAAGCTTTACCCCTTCACGATAGAGTTGTTTCAGACTTTCTTGTAAAATATCGTCTTTTGCTTTTGTTATCGTTTGGGTATCTTCGGCAATGATATTTTGAAAGGATTCCCACCTGACTTTTGCTTCTTGGTATTGCTTTTTTGCTTCTTGTTTTTCAGTTCTCTGGGCTTTATACGCCAAAATATCCCGCTGGAGTAATAAAATCTCTTCTATGATTTGCTGGAATCGTACTCGATAACCTGCTTCGTAGCACTCTAACTGCTTTTCTGCTTCTGCTAAGGCTACTTCTAACCAACTAATTTGTGAGTTGTACAGCTTAATTTGATGATGAAGTGCTTGTACCAATGGAGATACTACTAAGCCTTCTTCCTCTATGGCTTGTTCTATAAACCGCTCAAATTCTAATAAAAAGTCTTTTATACTTTCCTGTTCGTCGGTAATAATGATAGATTCGTTGTTTTTATGGAAACCACTGTAAGTATAATTTGCCGAACCCGTTAGCAATACTTGTTGGTCAACAATACAAAACTTATGGTGCATAAAACTGGTTTCGACTACGATTAATTTTCCTCCTATTTGTTGGAGTTTGGTAAAGTCTAAAGAATAGGCTTCTTCAAAATTTTTACGGTCGTTAGAAATTAATACCTGAACTTGTATGCCTTGTTTGCGTTTTTCTACCAATATATCCAAAACATCTTGGTCTGTAAACCATGCTACTGCAATTTGAATACTCTCTTTCGCTTCTTGGATTTGCTCAAGTACTAAAGGTTTTAATCCTTTAAAATAGGCTTTAATCATGGTCTTATGATAATTAGACTATAATCGTCTTCTTCGATGGTTGGATTGTGTTGTATATACTGCCAAAAGCTTTCGGGGCTTTCTAGCGAGTGGGTGAGGGTTTCGATGAAAATATCAAAAGCTTCTGCTTGAGTTTGATATTGCAGTAAGATATGTTTACTGATAGCATCAGTAGCTAATAAACAAGTATTATATATCCCTTCAAAGCTACCACAACGAAAACCTAATTCATTAGGAAATATTGAACAATTGAGCAGATGTGTACCTCCCGAAAGTTCCTCGGTTGATTGAAAAGGGTAACTTTGCAATTGATTGTTGGCATAAAAAAACACATGACTATCGCCAAAAGTAAGCCAATGAAAAATACTATCTACTTGCCAGACTACCGCCAAAGTACAGGCACTGCCTTCTTGGTAAAAGCGTTTGAGTTGAAATGAGTCATGTTGTATCAATGGTTCATATTCTTGTATGAAGGCTTCAGCCAAAGGCTCTATCCATGCAATAAATGCCTCCCAAGAATTGATATACACTGACGGTAAATGTGCTAACAGAAACTCCGCCCATTCACCACACAAGATACCCGTACCACCAGCACCATCAGCTACAGCCCAAATGTTTGGTAGAGTAAACGAAATACGGTCTTCGTTGGGTAAGGGTGATGGGTTGTTGTGGGTTTTGGAGAGGGTTTGGGCTTTAGAATATTCTGTTGACACGACTTTTTGAATATTTGGTTTAGCTATAACAATGAGCATAGTTCGGTCAAAGTTATGTTATTGTTTATACATTTATGGAAATTTTAAAGACCAGAGGTATAATCACCTCTTTAATACTAAAAAAATGGCTAATAATACTTATGCAATTTTAAATGAATTCGTCTGTGAGGGCGAAACAGAATTTATCTGTGTACGAGGTTCAGAATTTATCATGGCAGACAAATTATACTCTCCAGATAAATCCACTTTGTTCCCTAACAGGTTTTCAGCACTAAGATATTTACAAAAAATAGGAGCTTATCAAAATGATGATTTTTATAATACTACACAAAAAGTATTTACGGATGGAGATTCTATCTATTATTTACTTACCGAGCAAGAACTTATAGATAAAATAAATAATGAAAACATTAATTTGCTTAATTATCAATCAGCTATAAAATCATAATTTAGCAAGAACGTAATATTCTTTTTGATGTACTTACTAACATCAATTTGTTATGTCATAGGATGCCGAACTTTGAGTTTGTATTGCGTTATCAATTCATTGTAGTATGGCAAATATTCTACAATTCCTACCGAAATATCGTCTCTGAGTTTTTCTATATTAACTAAATATCTCTGATTATCTGTATTTGTTAAATAATCCCAGATATTTAGTTTTCTAAACCTTTCAAGGGCATTTTCCGTAGTTATTCTTTTGAAAAATTCATCTTCAATTGAAGAGAAATTAGAAGTATTTTGCTTAAAAGAGCTCAAAATAGCAGTCCAACCCGTCAAATCTTTCAAACCATTTCCTTGGCAACATAAACATTCAGTGAAATTTTGTTTCATAAAATATGCTTGAAATAGACAACCATGGACTAAGACTGCTAAATATTCGGGAAGCCTTTCAATTAGTACTGGATTGTTTTCTTCGCTATTGTTTATGGGCTTACAATGACCACAAAATTCATTAGTGTTTTCTTTGCAAGGAAATAGAGCCATTTCTTCCACACCTGTCCCATTGTAATGTTTATGATTCAACTCATGTGCTATAAAATGCCCCAGTTCATGAAAGAAGACTCTTTGTATAATTTCCATTATATTAGTCGTTAATTACTGTTTACAATATGACATCATTGGGTATAGGTTGCCCATTAGTTGCAACAAAAATCCTATTATTATTAACCAAAACCCCCATTTGGCTTTACAATCACTTTTTAGATATTCAAGAGTGATAATATTATCAATTAATGGCTTCCCTGATGCGTCAACCAAATCAACTGTTTCTAAATTATTCGGTTTTTTGGGACAAATGATAGTAAGTGAAATTAGGATAAACCCCGTAATATCAAAAATCAATCCTAATGAACTTATAAATGGTGCTATATTCATACTGTTTATGGTTTTATTTTTCACCAAATATTTCAAAACAAATACCAAATCTCCAAAAAATAACTAATTTCTATTATTTTGCCCCAAAAATAACAATCCACTAAAATTCAATTACTTATACTCTTTTTAACTAAGATTAATTAGTATTTATAATTACTTTAAGTTAAAACATCTCAAATTTCAGCCATTATCTCATCAATAAAATTTAATAGTAAAAAATCATATGGTATTAGTATTTTCAAAACTATTTTTATTTGCTTGTAAATAATCTAAAGTTGTTTTAATAATTATATTTCTCCTTGTTACAAGGCTTAGGACATTATTATCAAAAAGAAGTTGCCTAAGTTTGAAATACTTTTGGTTGCTTGAAAAATACTTTGGTTTAAATATGGCAAAATCTTGAATCATACAATTCATCAGTACATACAAATAATAAGGATTTGTTCTAAAAAAAACTTCTTTTTTAGAAACATTAATTGTAGTGAAATTTTCTTTTAATATTCTAACTTTCATTGCAACAGAAAGCTTAGATTCCAACATAAAGTAAATAAATTCAGTATAATGATCACTACCTAATTCTGAATCCCAATTATCAGGCAATGTAATAATTGAAAAGTCATCTCTAATGGTACTTATTTCTTCACCATAAATATCTCTTGTTTTAAAATCAATTATACCAAGATTCTCTCCATCTTCCCACCAAAACCCATCTAATATTCTTTGGTTGATGTATTTTTGAAAACCAAAAGAGCTATCTATTTCCCAGTTAAAAACCCGTTTAGCTTTTCCACTATTAAAATTTGTCTTAATTTTCAATAATATTGCACTGTATGAAGCACCATCGGTATAAGAATTTGACACCATATCAAAAAACTTATCCTCTTTGTTGTCTAATGTTAGTAAATCAATCAATTCTGTTTTTTCTGTATTCAATCTAAGATTAATGCTATTCATTTTTTCGTCTATCAATTCAACAATCTCATTATAAATTGAGTAATCATTAAAGAGTATTACAATATCATCTACTTTACGGTTATATAGCACACGATTTTCCTTCAAAAATATGTCATCAATGGTTTTCAAATAAATATCTGCGAAAAAACGGTCTAAAGATTGAACAATTAACCCACTTTCATCTTGATTAGCTTTACATTCGTTAATAGATGATAAGCTCGATTTTAGTAACAGGTAAAAAAATGAACTTTTAGCTATTTTTAGTTCATCCGATATTGTGGCTAATAATATTTTATGATTAACGTTATCAAAGAAGTTTTTCACATCAAAATGAGCCATATATCTATGACTGCCATTAAAAAAATTATACTCAATCCACTTTATCCATTTTGTAGGCGGACGGTCTATTTCTGGCATTTTCACCAAACTAAAAATATCATTATTGTAATTAAATGAATTTGTAGTTACTAATTGGCTCTTAAACTCATAGATTACCAAACCTAATAAATATCTTGTTACATAATCTTCAAATTTCATGTAATAAGTTACTCTATTTTCTTTTTCATTTTTAGGGAATTCATAGGTCGTACATTTATCAAAAGTTAAATCTTTAAATCTAATCTTATTATATATTTTATTTACTATATTTTCAGCCCATATCTCTCTGGAGTCTTCATCCTTAAAAATATTTAATATATCTATATCGAATGGGTCATAATACATATCATATTCCATCCTTGCATTTAATGCCAAATCTATTGCTTGCCTTATATTACTTCTATCCAATAATTTTTCATAAAAATCATCCTCACGAACAAAAGTATTCTGGCTTATCTGAATTTTATAGTTCCTTTCTTGGCTATCAACCAACCAATTAATCCACTCCACATCCTGTATTAACGGCATTAAATCAATCGCTCTTAACTGATTAAGATTAGCTTGTACTTGGCTTAACAATAATGGTAATTTTACTTCTGGCAATTGCCATAAGGTAGTCTTGATACTACTTCCTGAAAAGTTTCTGTAATCTGTGTCCTTCAATAAAATACCATCCCCATTATAATGCTTGGCAAAAAGGTTAGGCTCATGTTGTAAGGCTAAAAGCGTAATTTGGAGTATCAACAAACTAAAATCATCCAAATCTTTGTTGAAAAAATGAGTATCTCTCTGAGGATGTTGGTAGCAAGGACTTCCCAATTCGCTAGCTTTTCTGCTACTCAATGCAGGTACAAACATCCCATCATAATCTATCAGTTTTAGTTTTCCTTCTGTCGTAACAATAAGATTGTCATGCTTCAAATCACCATGAGCGATAGGCTGTTGTTGTAGCCACCAAGCTAGGTTACAAAACTGAAAATAGAGATTTTGCAGACGGGCTTTGTCTTGTATTTTACAAACCTCTGCCAAATAATTATCTAGCGTTTTACCTTCTACCCATTCCATCAAAATTACTGGGTAGCCATTACCTCCTTGGGCGGTTTCTACCCAAAGTTCGTTATCGAGATAGGTAAAATCTACAAAATACGGAGAAGGGTTTTGTTTGAGGTAAGTAGCAATATGCTCCAAACGCTCTTGACGTTCGTTTGTTTCGACGTAAAAACATTTTAAGGCATAAAATTTCTCCTTCATTTTTATTTTAAACACAATAGCCAAACCACCAGTACTGTACCAAGGCTCGTTTGGATAATTGGGGTTGGAAATGATTTCTATATCTTTCAACGTTCTGAAAGAATCTTCTCCAATCATGATGGATATTTTGTATTCTTGGGTGGTGGGTAGCATTTTATCAACGGATATTTATTAGGCGGTTTTAATAGTTTTTGTACCAATATCTAAACATTTAATCATATCACTAACCGAAGCTTGGAAAGTCATAGCAACATAGGTTGTATTTTCTGATAAATCTGTTTTTTTCACCTCTGTCGCAATACGTTGGTTAAAAGCCATTGGTAATACGCTACTCATTTCGTACAAAAGCTGTGATTGTTTGTTTGAAGGTATTTCGTTGGCGTTTTCGGGAAAAACAACGCTTTGTTCGGAAGAAGAAGAAATATGCACGTTAAACAACAGTGTCTTGCCGTAGAGCGTTTGTATTTGGCGTAATTGATAAGCTTTGTCTAGCAGTTCATGGTCTTTACAGTCGGTTTGTTCTCCATCCGTAATATTAATCACAATAGGAGGAAAGCTATTGGGATGTTGGACTGTCCAATCCTCCAATAGTTTGGTACATTTATCAAAAGCACTTCCCATAGGTGTAAGCGATTCGGCTACAGGAGAAAACCAATACACAACAGGAATTTTCACGAGAATTTCACCCTTAAAAGTCCGACGAACAACTTCTATTTCACCTTGGTTGCCAGTAGGGTTTTGTTTGAGCTCGGCAGGAGAGACAAAAGTTTTTTCAGCCAAGTTGCCTTCCCACAAAAGTTGAGCATTCTCAGCTTCTTTTCCATAGCCAATCACGGCAATATCAAAATAGTGACGAGGTTCAGATTCTGTCTTCTGGCAAATATTAATAATTTCATGAATGGCGTTATTGACATACAAAGCCACCATTTCTGCTTTAGACTTACCACTATCGCTTCCCCAAGCATTTTTCATACTTCCGCTTTGGTCAACTAAAAAAACAACACAAGCAGGGCGGTCACGATGAATGCGTGTTTCATAAGGGGTAAAAGACGAATCTTGTGTAAGGCTTTTTCCTAAAGAGGAAAGCGTTTGAGAGGTGCTCGGTTGAATAGATTGCATAGAAACCAACAGTTTAATTGAGATGCAATATATCGAAATAGGAAGTAGGTTTGTTTAAAATAGAAGATGATTTTTAAGAAATAGGGTTTTTAGTGATATGATATTCAATTCTATGAATCAGTTTGACTATTTATAAAAGTTTAAACTATGTTTAAACCGAAAATTATGGTTTAAACCAATATAAACAAAAAAGTCTCACAATCTATTGATTATGAGACTTTTACTCGGCGGTCTGGACGGGATTATGCAAACCTTCTGATTAACAGGGTATTAAATTCTATTTCTATTTTGGGTAGCATACGGGGTATCAAAGTTTGAGTAAAAAGAGCCCCGATATAGTATAAACGGCGTTCTATTTGACTCACTCTTTGGGCTTTTTCTTCACCTTTTCTTGACTAGCCATTCGTGCTGCTTTAAAGGCTAAAAACTCCTCTCTATCAAATAGCTTATCACCAAGTCCACAGGCTTTCGCTGCTTCTGCTGAGTTAATGTAAAGGTCGCTTTTGTTTAGAAGGTCAAAATCTATAAGTGGGCGTTTTTTTCTAGGCATTGTAGTGAACTTTAAATGTGAGTTTTTAGTCTAACGTGTATATAAAATTGCTGTTTTCTATACACGTTAAAAGTTCATGTATAGAAAATGATACTTTTATGTACACATTTTATTTTGCTTACGAAAGCTCAATAATAATATCTTCGTTTTTGATATTTGTTTGATGTAGTTTAAAGCCTTTTTTTCTTAGAAAATCGGTTACTCGTGGTAGAGGATGCTTATATCCATTCTTACCTATTGAAATAACTGCATTTTCAAGATAAACAGTTTTTTGATAGTTATAAACAAGACTGCCAGCTTCTCCCCCATGATGTGGGACAACCAAGGAATGTTTTTTACTTTGTACAAGATCTGGTATCACATAGGTAGAAATTTGTTCGTAGTGAAAATCTGCTGATAAAATTGCAGTTTGGGTTTCAGTTTGTATAGAGATAAGAATACCAGAAATATTTCTATTTTTATGAAATTGAGCATTATAGATTAGAATTGAGCTTATTGGAGAGTTAATAAGCCTTAAGAGTGGTAAATATTTCTTTTTCTTTTTTTCTTCTCCTCTTTACTTGGACTCTCAAATGGTGGAATTGCTTCTACATGGTTGTTACCAAGGGTCTTAATCAGTCTTGAAAAAAGATTTTGACTTGTTAGGTTAGGTGGGTTTTTCCTACATAGAATACTTTTAAAACTGTTGCTTAATTTTTCGTCAGTAAACCCTAGTAGTGAGTGATAATGATCTTTATCCCAATGTGAAATTATCAGTATAGGTTTACTTTTAGAATATTCTTCAGTTCTAGTGTTAATGAGATTTCGGACTTCTTGTTTATCTGCGTTGGTTGATGTACCAATGTCAAAAACAATCTCTACATTGTTATTTGTCCAAATTTCATTCCAATTACCTTGCTTCACATTTCGTACTACTAATTTACTTTTATTCAGAGAAGGGAACGGCACTTTCTTTAATAAGGAAGATCTTATAAAGTCATTGTCAAGGTTAACCATTTCAGGTTTATCATTCGTTAATGAATCTCCAAAGAACTGGTTTGTAATACCTTGTAGGTCTATAGAATAGCTTATTAAGAATGAGTCACTCATTAAATTATTACTTGAGAACTGTGACTTAAGGAACTCAACCTGTAGTTGTTTAAATGGATAAACAGTATTTTCAGTGAGGGTTTTGCCATTATAATTTCTAAATAGAATCATTGTTCCTTTTGATTCATAAATTTCTATTTCGGTGAGGGTGATAAAGTCCGCCAATTCATCACTGTTAAGAAAATCAAAAATTACATATTTATCCTTTTTATTAAACTCTTCTATGATTATTAGAACATCATTAGGGTACTTAGATTTGTATTGCCAAATATCCATTTCAAAATGGTTTTCTTTTAACTGTAATTTAGTTAATGTGAATATTCAGAATTAAAGAGGAGAAGCTATACCGTTGAAGGAGTTAAATTAACCTCTTTAACCTTACCCACGATTCTTCTTGAAATTCTCGGCTTGTTCGAAAATTTCAATATATACTTCATCTCTTTCAACTGGTGGATAACCAAATTCGTCTAATAGTAGTATTAAATCAACTTTTAGAGCCGATTTAATGTCGTCACGTTTGTTCCAATCTGGAAATTTAGCTTGACTATCAACAATGCTTTTAACCGCCTGTGATAAGGCTACTAATTGGTCGTCAGGATAATTGAATTCATATTTTCTACAGAGTTCCTTTAGAATATCATAAAAAGCTTTTTCCTCAAAATCAATTCCAAACTCATCCCCAGCTCTGAATTCATTACGAACCTCCCAAATCAGATTTGTTAATGCTTCCGCCATTTCTTCATATACTTCACTTCTGAAGATGTCATTAGCATCACGGTTATTGTACCGTTCTACAATTGCCTGCATTTTTTTAGTAAAATCAATCCCTCTAACACGGTTTACTTTCCTCATTTCTCCAATAGCTTTTGCTAATAGCTGTTGAAGTAGTTTAATTTTAGTATTGGGGAGCTTAATTTTATCAATTTTGGCTAGATAATCTTCATCAAAAATATCTTGTTCTTTTTCGTTTCCTTCCCCTAGTTTAAATATTTCTTCCACACCATCACTCTGAAGAGCATCTTTAATCATCTCTCTAACTTTTGCATTCATTTGCTCAGTATCTGGAGCATCTCCTCTGGTTAGTTTGAACAGAATAGAGCGTACAGCCAAGTAAAAATGAGTATAGTCTCTTTCTGCTTGACTTAGTTTCTCACTGCCCGAGCATAAATCATAAGCTGCTTTTAGTCGTTTTACTAAGCCTACAAATCTAGTTTCTAATTCTTTAGTTTGTTGGATAAACTCCACTGCATAGTTTAGGTTATTTAGTTGCTCTAGGGTTGTTCCCGTAAAGTACTTAGTGTTATCAAACTTGTGCATTAGTCTGGCCAACAAATCCAAATGGTTTCTCACAACAACTAATGACTGCTCTAAGTCCTCAAAGTTTTCTCCATCGCCATTGTTATATTTGGCAAGTGCTAGATTCATTTGCTTTTTAATACCAATGTAGTCTACTACCAAACCTTTGTGTTTACCTTCAAATTTTCGATTAACTCTTGAAATAGTCTGAATTAAATTATGCTGCTGAATTGGTTTATCGATGTATATACTGTCCAAGAATGGTACGTCAAAACCAGTCAACCACATGTCTACTACGATTGCTATCTTGAAATTGGATTTCGGGTTTTTGAATTGACGGTCAAACTCTTTTCTGTCGTCTTTTGTACCCAGTAATTTCCAGAGACTTTCTTCGTCATCTTGATTTCTAGTCATAACCAGTTTGATACGTTCTATTGGCTTGAGCTCTCTTCTATCTTTTTCACTTAATTCTGCTCCTTCCTCTGCTTCCCGAATTTCTGCCCATTCTGGACGAAGCGCTATGATATTTTTGTAAAGTTCATAAGCTATCTCACGTCCACTACTGACAAATAGAGCTTTGCCTTTCACAGTAGCACCTTCTGCTATTCTACTTTCGTAATGATTTACGAAGTCATTAGCAACTTCACGAAGTCGGTCAGGATCACCTAGTATGATTGATAATTTCGTGGTTTCTTGCTTACTCTTATCTATCTGATATTCGTTTGCTCCTTGTTCGGCAACTTCCGAATAGTATTGTTCGATTTTCTCTAGTTCGCCATTCTTTAGTGCTACTTTGGCAGCTCTACCTTCATATACAATTCTTACCGTGATTTCATCCTTTACAGATTCTGTCATGGTATAGGTGTCTACTATTTTACCGAAAACATCTAGTGTTGCATCTATTGGCGTTCCTGTAAACCCTACAAATGTTGCATTGGGAAATGAATCATGGAGGTATTTGGCAAATCCGAAGGTTTTGGTTACCCCTTCTTTGGTTACTCTGACTTTTTGATCAAGATTTGTTTGACTACGATGTGCCTCGTCCGAAATACAAATGATGTTAGTTCTTTCCGATAACAGTTCTGTGTCTTCTGTAAACTTGTGAATTGTAGTTAAAAACACCCCACCACTTTGTCTACCTTGGAGTTTGGCTCTGAGGTCTGCACGGCTTTCTACACTTTCAATGTTGCTGTCACCGATGAATGTTTTGGCATTAATAAACTGTGATGAAAGTTGGTCATCCAAATCCGTACGGTCGGTAATTAATACAATTGTGGGACTTAAAAAGTACTCACTCTTCATCAATAACCTTGTCAGATATAACATTGTATAGCTTTTTCCACAACCTGTTGCACCGAAGTATGTACCCCCTTTTCCATTTCCTTCTGGCTTTTGAGCATTTTTGATATTGTTGAATAGTGCTCTTGCTGCATAGTATTGTGGATAACGACAAACAATCTTTTCGTTCTTCTTTGAGCTATCAGGGATATAAATAAAGTTGCGAAGAATATCACGCAGTCGGTTTTTATGAAACATTCCCTGAACTAGGGTAAACATACTGTCTATACCATCCACGTCTTTGGCTAACCCTGCGATTCTACGCCAGGCGTAAAAGAACTCGTACGGTGCAAATAAAGAACCTGCTTTGTTATTTACACCGTCGCTAATAACACAAAAAGCATTGTATTTTAATAGTTCTGGAATATCACGACGGTAACGCACCGTTAGTTGCTTATACGCATCATGTATCGTTGCTTCTTCTCGAATAGCACTTTTAAATTCGAATACTACTAATGGTATTCCATTGATGTATAGGATACCATCAGGAATACGCTTTTCTGTACCAATAATTTCTAATTGGTTGACAATCTTGTAGATATTGGCATCCTTCTGGTATGTTTCAACTGTGTCTGCTGCTAACATCAACAGTTGCTCTTCATTCGGTTGGCGTTGGGTATCTAATCCCGTGTAGTCAATGAGTTGGATATAAAGATCTTTTTCATTGCGGTCTTCTCTTCTGAGAATCAACCCATCTGAGAGAATTCTTAAAAATGATTTATTACTTTCGTATAGGTCTGAAGATGGTAGCGATTTGAGCTGTAGAACGATGGTGTTTATTTCATTGTGAGTAATACCCTCGTTTGCATATTTCTTCAGAAGAAAACTTCTTAGATCTTCTTCTATTAAAACGTCTTCTGGTTTGCGTGAGATACTAAGTCCCAGTTGGTGTGTAAAGCCCTCTTGTTCTAGTAATTCGATAAAGGCTTTTTCTAGTTGTGCTTCAGTGAATTTCATTTCTAGTTTTCAAGTGTTATTGACCAAGAAATTGGGTTTAGTCTTTCTTGAATCATTTTTAAGGTTTTTAGAACCGCGTCTCCTTGAGGTAAAGTCCCGAATACGAGATTTCTAAAGGCATTTGTGTAAATTGGTTGTAACTCCTTCCAAACTTCGTCTAGGTGCTTAAAAATCAGTGCTTCACTGGGATGATTTACCAACCATTGATTATTGTTTTTAAAACTAGCAATGTCGTCATTGGCTACTTTTAAAAGCATAGTTTCAAACTCGGATGAATTGAAAAAGTCTAGGAACTCTTTTTGTTGGAGTAATTGATGTAAATCGTAAGTATGTCTTATCTTTTTCTTTAAATCATCCAAAGGGTTTGAACTATACGAAAATCGAACTAAGCTCATGATTTTTTCGCATATCGTTCGGATGGGTTCCAAGACTTGTAAATTAAAAGGGAGTAAGTCATATTTTTCGGCAAGGTCAGCCTGACTATTATCCAACATCATTTGCCCTATGAATGAAACTATACTTTTTTTGGTGTATGGTTCATAATAGCCTAACCATGTTGCTTCTACGATAATGGCATCTCTTACTTGGCCGTAGTCTCCGCTAAATTCTTTGGTGTAGGAGTGCGCCGTTTTGCGATTCATTCCCATTTTTTGAGTAATTCCCTCTACTGCTATTTCGGGTAATACAGCTTCTACCTCCGAGCTTATGGCTTTTAACTTTGTTTTTAACCTACTATCCGTTTCGTCTGCTCTCCGTAATACTACTAAGTCTATATCTTCCGAAAAGCGCTCTATTACATTGTAGCATTTACTTAATGCTGTTCCTCCTTTAAATACTGTGTCTTCACCTATAGCACTATTAAAAATGGTAAACAATGCGTAAGTTACCCAATAGTCCTTTTCTATATATTCGGGTTTGAGGTTCACTTGCTGTGCCGTAAACAGAATAGCGTCTTTAAATAATGCTTTATTTTCGTGTAGTTTCATTCAATATACCAATTAGATTTTGTAGGTAAATCCATTTCATTAAGACCCAACTTGATGATAGATAAAGGGTTTAAGCTTTCTTTTAACTGTTCGATGGCTGCTCCGTTATAGCCGTTGTAGGTTAAAACCGCACCTACCAATGCCCTTACTCTGGGTGGGTAGAGTAACGCATATCGAATTAGTGAGTCTGTTTGTTGCTCGTCTAGCTCTTTAAGAATGGCGCTTAGCCTATTTACAGCTTGAGCTACCGAACAATCAGGAATTTGTTTGATGTCTTTGAAGGCATCTAATAAGCCTAAAATCTTATAGTTGGTACTGGTGACCTCAGCATAACTTTTGACGGCAGTGGCTTGTAATACTCCTCGATTGATCTTGATACTTTTGCCACGGCTGGCAATCTTGATACGGAACGCCATTTGCGTAGTTAACCCTAAGCGCTTGTAAAGCGATGTACCTGTTTCATAGGCTACTCGTTTGCCATTTTCAAAAAGATAGGGGCGTAATAGTTCTTCATAGTCGGGCTGTAGCTCTCCGAATATTGTTCGTTTAGGTTTATAGAATAAACCCTTTGATACTTTTTTGATTAGACCCTCTTTTTGGAGGCGCTCTAATGCTTTGGCGGCTGTGCTAAAGTTTTCTTTGACAATAGCCAAATCATTATAACCAAAGGTTTTACCTTCAGTTAATTGGTTGATTTGCTTGCGTATGGATGTTGTAAGTGCCATAACACAAAGTTAATAATAATAATCAAATGTCAAGTTTTTGGCGTCAAAAACTTGACATTTAGAAAGGCTAGATGAATTAAGATAACAGCCATTCCTTTAGCGGTACAACCTTAAGATTCCCATTTTCTAACGGTGTGAAAACATAGTAGCCTTTTGGTATGTATGTGCCACTAGAATATTTACCGTTACCATCTTCATATTGGATGAATGGGTAGATTTTTAAATATTCTGAACCATTAAAAGATTGATAAGTTCTGTTTATTGGTAATAAAGCTATATGTTCTATGTATTTTGCAGCATCTCCTAGTCCTAATTCCCAATTGCACCATTTGGAGTTTATAGCATTAGGAGTGGCCACTAGTATGAATTTATTAGCTATTTTGATTTTTTCCTTTAATCTTATTGCTGTTCTTGCATTTGTATAAGCAGGCATTTCATCATCCATCCAGTCAACGTAGATATCCACACCTTCAGCAATTAAAAATGAGATGACGTTTTGAAGAATAGTTAATTCATCGTGTTTATGGGAGAGAAAAATCATAGGTTTGGTACTATCTCTAGATAAACTTTCATTTAAAGTAACAAAATCATTTTTAGAAAAGGTTTGCCAACTAGAACGATAACTTGAGAGTTGTGTTTCTGTGATATTACTGCTCATACTATTTTACATTTTTGGTTAAACTATATAGTTCCTTATTATCTCTTAGTTCAATTGATTTGTCTAAATACTGATTAGGGTTACTCTTGAAATCAATCCATTTGACAGTTTGGATATAGCTATAGTCTCCGTGATATACCGTACTCCCATTAGAACATTGGCTGATACTCGGAGATTTTTGATTAAACATGTTATCTTTAAGTATTTGAAATAAAAATGGCGTGTTTAAGGAGCGACACTCACATACATTATCATAAGTGATATAATAGTCATAACTATTGTTTTCATCTGGAAGAACTACAGCTATAATACCATTTGATAGACTCGTACGCCCATTTCTTGTATATTCCTTTAAAGAGTAAGATATCTCCCATGGTATCCATTGATCTTTTTCTGTTTTAAGTGGATCTTTCATTCCTTTTGATACTAGTACAATTGTAATACTACTATCATATATTTTATCTCTAAGAGAAGATTCAATATAACCTTCGGAGAAATCCACTAAGCTTTGTCCATCATCTTCTCCTTTGTATATATTATCATCATCTTCTAAAATCTCAGTTAATAAATTAACGTAATGTCGAGCTTTAGTTTTGATTTTAGTTCTTTGTCCAAGCCAATTAACATCATAAATATTCAAGTCTTGCACAAGAGTATCACCATATTTATACGAAACAAAAACCTTTCTTCCCATTATTTTACCCAGTTAATAAAGTTAGTATAACCATTATCATCAACCCAATCATAAATTTCATAGTCTTCAGATAGTCGATAAATTTTGTTACGATATTTTCTTTCTACCTCTTTTACATTCCAACCTTCTAAATCAGGATATTTAATCCACTGACCATTTATGTAGTCATGTAGATTTAGCTTTTTCCCATCATCACTAAATGAGTATCCAAGAAAGTACAGGGGATTACTTCCTTTGGGTTTAGTTTTTTCATCCTTTCCTTTAATGGAGTTTATATGAACGCAAAATATATTACTTCCTCGTTGTAGGCTTTTCATAATTTCGTATGAGACCCATCTCCTGTTAAAAGTGTCTGTTCCAACAAGCACACAAGTGTTACTTGTATGATCTAATCCACTATTGATTAATCTTTTTAGAGCTAGATCATTTGTCTTTTTAGCGGTCTCCCAAATGGAGGAATCAAAAAATCCAGCAGCTTGTCTATCAGACTTAGTCAACCAATGATTGCGAACTACATTAGCTCTAAAATCTATGACATCTTGATAATGGAAACTAAAGAATACTCTTTTGGCCATAAGTTTATATTTTATCCATTAAAAATTTCTGAAACAACGACATATAACCATAATCTTTTAAAAACCTTTCATTTTTCAGCTCTTCAGGGAAAAGGTTATCGTAAACAATTTTGGTCGCAGCTCCTGTACTTGCAACTGGTATTATTACTGCCTCAGGATGATATTGACGAAACATTTTATACTCTACTTCAATACCATCCATTCCCCCAATGAAAACAGCAGCTGAAAAGTGATTGTCAGAGAATATTTTATGTCTCATGTGTTGGACACTTGAATGAATATCTCCTAAATTTCCTGTAAGAGCAATGTTTTGAAAATACTCATTTTCTGGAGGAAAGTCTTTTTCAAAAAAAAGTGATTGATAAAGAAGTACATGTTTCTGAATTTTACTTTTTAGCTCTGATTGAATTTTATCCTTTTCTTCATCAGTTAATGGCAAATCCCAATCATCACGCTCAAGCTTATTTATCAACATTAGTTCAATAACATAATAAATTAAAGGTGTTATAGACGGATGTCCTCCCCAAATAATTCTATGCTCAGTTAGAGCAATGCTTGCTAGTGCAATAACTGAATCTCTAATAGCGATAATATCAGCTGTTTCATAATATTTGGGGTGTCTGTCGGGTAGTGGAATACTAGCAGATAGAAATATATTCTTCATAATATTTGCTATTTTTTAAACCAAGAATTGAAATTTTGTTTTTTAATCGTTTTTATTTCTAATCTCTTATTAAGCCATTCTAGATGTTCTAGCCAATAATTACGAATAGATAAATCATCATATATTAAGTGAATAGACTCAATTTCATTTTGCTCAATCCTACTAATAAGCTTTTGTGAGTTATGACAATTTATCGACTGTGGAATACCGACTGTTGGTATGTAAACAATTCTTTTGCTATTATCTAATTGTTGGGTGATATATCTGCTAAACTGCAAGTTCAATTCGATATGATTGTTATGACCAGCTTGCATAAATTCAGTAATTAACGCATCCTGACGAGAAGCAAGGTTTCGTGCTCTTGCACCTTCAACGAGATTTATTACTTCTGTAACAACAGGCTTAATAAGTCTTCCTGTTGATATATCTGAAAATAGGGGTTTATCAAAATTGGAATTGGTTAGTTTCATAGAATGTGCTAACTGAGCGAATTTTTCAAAATCACAATCTGGCCACAAAAGATGGACTATTCCAATTCTTTTTAAATGTGCCTTTTCGAGCTCTTTGTTACACCACTCACTTTTTAAAAAGCCTTTAGTGTTTAGCATTAATATTACATCACAATCTGTCATTCGGTGCCATAGCTCTTCTTGAAATTCTTCTCCTTTGTCAACAGAATGAGTATCCAAAAAAACGTCGAAATTATTTGCTTCTAATGCTTCATACAGTTGAATAGCAATATTGCTTGACTCACTTCTTTTATATGAAATGAATATCTTTCTAGTTTTTCTTAATAACTCAAAGCCTTCAAGTATTAAATTGCAGATTTTAGAAATATTATTCGCAATAGGTAATCCATTTAGGTTAGTTACAATTGATGGCATTTCATTTGAAAAGTCATTCTCGAAAACTGGTAGAATAATATTACCATCAAGCTTTTGCTTTTCTATTATCTGTTCAGTAATAGTGTCAAGATTATTTTTATGCCCTGAGTAAATTACATAAGCGGGTTCGCCTCCTTTGTATTCAGCTATATTATCTTTAGTAATTACTTTAAGTAGACCTTGAATCAATTTTAACTCATCGAACTTTTTAGATAGTTCAAGCTCAAGTGCTTTGAAAAACTCTGTATTCTCGCCTAGAAGAATTAATTGATACTTACATTTCATAATTTATTCATGGTTGTGTTTATGTAGGTCAAATTCTTAATCTTTCATACAAAGTCAGGATAATAAGGACGTTGTACTTATAAAATGCTTAATTGTGAAAGTTAGCTCAAGAATTATAAGGCGTATCTTTTAAAGAATTCACAGTTCGTTAATTTATAGATTGTGCTCATAGCTAGTATCATTTTACCGTTGCCAATTTAGATAGTAATAAGTCTTTTAACTCCGTTAGTTTTTGGTTCTCTAAAGATTTTAAATCTTTGGCACTAAATATTTTTTGTATTAAACCTTCAAATCGTTCTAACAAACTAGTTTGAGGAATTATAATTTCAAACTCTTCAATTTCAGATTTTGTAATAGCTTCTCTTGTTGACCCTGATTGACTAATTCCTAATAAAATATTTTTGCTATCTGTAGAACAAAGGTTTAAAAGTAAATAGAATGAAATACTTAAATGACTGAAAGGTCTTATAATCATAACATGTTGGTTTACTCTTGCAGGTAAAATATTTTGAGGTACCATACAGCATCTGGCTACCGAAACACCTGTGATATTAAACAAAATGTCATTTTTTTCAACAGTTACATTCTTTAACTTGTTTGCTTGCTCGTCATTGATGAAAGCTAAGTCTTCTACTGAAAAATTGTAATCAAAAACGTTTGTACTTCTTATCAAAGAAATACCTGTCTCAAAATAACTTTCTTTGCCCCCTGTCGGGGTAGAGCCACTTCCGATTTTACTACAAATATTTTTAATTTTGTCAACTCTCCATCCCTCTGGCAAATTCTCCAAATCAACACCTTCTCCAAACCACTGTTTATAAACAGCCTGAGCGGTTTCTTCGAGTTTTTGGATAAGCTGTTGGTTGAGGGCGATACGGTTTTGGATAACGTTGTATTCTTTTACAATTTCTCGCTGTTTGTCTATGTGTGGGACAGGTAATTGCATATTTTCAAAATCTTCCCATTCTAAACTACCTCTTACACCACCAACTGCATGAAAGCATGCTTCACGGTCAAATTCGGAGCGAGTAAACCACATCATTAAATATTCAGGTAAAAGTTTTGTTTCGTCTTTTACTTCAAAAATTGGGTATGCTTGAGAGATAATGGCTTCGTCAACTTCCTGTAATAAAGCTACGGGCATTTTCTTGTCTCTTCGTACTTGCATCGTACTACAAGCAAATTGATTTTTGCGAATGATTTTATAGTTTTCCATGTCGGTTCCAATGATGTTAGCAACAGATGGAATAAACTGTTTTGAAATACTTAGTCCTAAAAGTTGTTGTACACGTAGACCTTTGTTTCGCTCATCAATAAGTTTAATATAGTCGCCAATACGTCCGTAATGAGATTTATCAATGTTTTGCTTATAATTCATATCCCAACCCTTTAAACACTGTTAATAAATCATTTTTGGAGGCATTTTCAGCCTTTAATAATTCTGTAAACTCTGTTTGAAGTGTGCGCATTTTCTCGTCAAAGTCAATGTTTTCATCACGGTTTACAAACTCAATATATTTACTAGGGACAAGTGAAAAATCTTTTTTAGTTATTTCATCCAAAGAAGCAGCATAACAAAACTCTGGAATATTTTCTATCTCCTGCGTTTGCCATTGATGATAAGTTCCAGTTATTTTTTTGATATCCTCTTCCGAAAATTGGATATATTTCTTTTCAAAAGGTTCTCCCATCTGTCTCAAATCCATAAAGAGAATTTCATCTTCTCTATTACGGTAATTTCGAGTTTGATCACCCACTTGCTTGCTATGAGCCTTTTTGTTTTTGTTTACTATCCAAAGTGTTACGCTGATATTAGTTGTATAAAACATATCTTGTGGTAAAACTAAGATGGCTTCAATCAACTTATTCTCAATCAATTTTCTACGGATTTTATATTCTTCTCCACCGCCACTCAAAGCACCATTAGCCAAAATAAAGCCTGCTACGCCGTTGTCGCTGAGTTTACTTACCATGTTCAGAATCCAACCGTAATTGGCATTACTTTTGGGTGGTACATCATAACCTAACCAACGAGAGTCGTCAGTCAGCTCGTTATCGGCACGCCAGTCCTTTTGGTTAAAAGGAGGGTTTGCCATAATAAAATCGGCTTTAAGGTCTTTGTGTTGGTCGTCCAGAAAAGTGTTGGCAGCTTTCTCACCAAGATTACCACTAATACCTCTAATAGCAAGGTTCATTTTTGCCAGTTTGTAGGTAGTATTAGTATATTCCTGTCCGTAGATAGAAATCTCCTTCTTGTTACCATGATGTGCTTCAATAAACTTGATACTTTGTACAAACATACCACCAGAACCACAAGCAGGGTCATAGATAATGCCTTTATAAGGCTCTATCATTTCGGCAATCAAGTTTACAATACTTTTAGGTGTATAGAATTCGCCTTTCCCTTTGCCTTCTGCCAAAGCAAATTTTGAAAGGAAATATTCATAAACTTTACCTACCACATCTTGTTTTGGATCTTTGGTAGTATCAATATCGTTGATAGTATCTAGTAAGGAAGATAGTTTGGTAACATCTAAGCCCAAACGAGAGAAGTAATTATCGGGTAAAGCACCTTTAAGTGCCTTGTTATTTTTTTCGATTGTATGCAATGCCGTATCAATCAACAAAGCAATATCATTCTGTTTTGACTTTTGAATAAGGTAGCTCCAACGGCTAGTTTCCTCCAAAAAGAATACGTTATCTTTGGAATAGAACGCTTCCATTTCGAGGTATTTTTCTTTGCCTTCAGCAATCATTTTAGCTCGATGTTGCTCAAACTTATCGCTAGCAAATTTCAAAAAGATGAGACTTAGTACTACGTGTTTGTATTCTGCGGGTTCTACACTACCTCTGAGCTTATTAGCGGCATCCCAAAGGGTTACTTCAATTGCCTTTTCCTTTACTTCTTTGTTTTGTTTCGCCATTTTATGGTGTGGGTAATTATAACTTATCTAATAGATTTTAAAAACCAGCTTACTAGAATAGAGAGTCATAGACAAAAATGGATGGAGAATAGAAGCAATAAGCAGGCTTGTGGATAGGCAATTTCAAATTGAGCTATGGTAAAATGTAAAAGGTATAGTTCCAAGGTTCTACTTGATTGCTGTGACCACAGTAGCTAGAAGTCTAATCGCATATCCAAAAATGTTTACTTATCTCCAGATATATTTTTGGAGGAGAAAACCTCTTGTTTTTACGAGCAAGTTGAGAAATACGAAGATACTTAAATCCATCAAAATAGAAAAGCCATATAATCAAATTGTAAAACAAAATGCTCTACAAAGTAAAACCTTATAGAGCATGGTAACACGCTGGAAAACAGCGTAAAACTGTGTGTTACTAAGTGTTACGTAAATGAGAGAGGGTATGCTTATTCATAAATCAACCAGCCTTTACCAGCTACGAAAACAGCCTTTCCTTCCTTTTCTTTTAGAACAATGAGCGCTTTATCCCAATTATCTTGGTCGCTGAGGTCGAAACGTCGGATGACCTTGTGTTCGGGTAGTAATTTGAACGGCTGCCTCTCTACAGGGCTTGCCTTGATTTCATTGTTTTCTTCAGCGACTGTATCCGTAACACTCGGTGATACTTCGTTTGGTGGCGTAGAACTCCCCAAAAAGAATTTAAGGATAGTGTGTCTGTACAAATAGATGATTGCCATTCCTACGATTAGCAATACAATCAAGATAATCGTCCAGAATGAAGAACCACTTTTAGAGGATGAGGATGTTGACCCCAGAGAGCTAGGGGTACTTCTACTAAAAATTTCAAACGGGTCTTCAGAGAAAAAAATATTGTTAGTCATGGATAGATGGTTTGATAAATTGTTGAAAATACTGATAGGTCAAAATTTGAACAACGTCTGGCAAATCTGAGACTTTAGGGTTTTGTCTCACTACATTGAAAACCTGTTTGAGAAGGTCTGTTTCATAAGCAGCCAAACGAGCCTGAAGACTAGTGATTGTCGCTGATTCTATCGTTGCCCCACCACTTCTTTGGTATTCATATATGGCAGCTTCTCGTTCACGTCTAATCCTTTCTTCAGATAGTTTTTCGGCGGTACTCATGGCCTCTTGCCAAACCGACTTATTCTGAGCTTGGAGCTTTTCTTGAAGCTCACTTTTTTCAGCAATTAATTGACTAATGATAAGTTCAGATTCTGAAAGTTGATGCTGACTGGAAAGAGTAGATTCTTGATGGGTCGTAGCAAGTGATTGGTCTTTTTTATCCCAATGACTTTGTAGAATTAATAAGACATATTCTGACATATTCATATCTAGCGAACTGGCTTCATCCATCAATCTCTTTTTAATGTTCAGGTTTGTACGGATGTTAATGTTTTGAGTTAGTTTTTCCATTTTACGGTGTTTTAGTTGTTATATGCAGCTCTACTCAAATGTGTTATTTGGTAAAACTGAATGCAACAATAGGGTATAACTTTCAATAGGGACAAACGATATGTAATAGGTGAAATTGATGAATTGAGCTAATAAAAATCCCCTCGCTGGTATAGCGAGGGGATTTTTATTAAAGGTCACTACAAAATTTATTTTGATTTAAAACCTGTTGTATATCCTCGAACGATAAATCATACGCTTCTGCTAGGTCTACGGTGCGAATTTTACTTCCTTTTAGCTTTTTTGAGAAGGCGTATTCCTCTTTTATTTCTTGAATGACCCGATAGCTATCCGTTCTACAAAGATTGAGGATTATTTGTACATCTTGGGCTCTTAATACTAGTTGATATACCATGATTCGAATTGTATTTTATTAATAAGGCTAAAAAAAGGCTAGATGGCTAGAACACTTTTGCACTCAAAAAAACGTGTTTGTTTTCTACAACGTTACAACGGTAATGTAAAATATTAATAATCAATTATTTATCTCTTTTTCGTCGTTGTAAAATCGTTGTAATCGTTTACAACGGCTACAACGATTTTTTATGTTTACAACGGTTACAACGATTTTACAACGATTTTACAACGAAAAAATTAATAAAAATTTATATAATATATTGATTATCAGGTATCTAGTATTTTCGTTGTAGCGTTGTAGAAAAAATGCTTAAAAAAAAGTTTCAAAAAGCGTTCTAGCCATCTAGCCGTCTAGCCTTTAAATCCACCCCAAAACTTGACTGTAATGTCTCGTATGTAATTGATAAAGAATTTGTTACGGTATTTTTAAAAGCTTGTTCAAGTGTGTTTTCTGCACTTTTGAAGCGAATTGTCTTCACAATTTCCTTAAAATTGCGTGGTGCCTCCATTTTCACTACCTCTTGGATGATAGATTCCTTATCATGTGCCTCTTTGTAATATACATTGCGGTATCTATGTATAAAAATTGGATAAATCGAAGGCATACGCAAAAGCAGGAAGTTTCCTTCAAACCTAAAATGAACCCCTTCATGGATTTGTGAAGAGTCATACAAATATTGGAGAATGCTAAAGAATTCAGCCAGAACAGAGGTTTCATTCTGTATTCTATGTTGCAGGTGTATCGTTTTCAAAGCTATTGCTACAAATTCATCCAGAATGTCCGATTCTTCGGTGTATTCGCATACTTGAATTTTATCATTTACCTGTAAAATGTAAGCACACGTCAGGGCTTGGCAAATATTACTAAGTAATCGCTCAGGCATTGATTCGTTTTGCGTAGCTTGTTCTACTCGGTTAAAGATTTTACTAAAGGCTGTGTTGTAATTTTCGTCTATAAGCTTACGATACTTGCAGAGCTCTACCGTAATATTTCCTAAACCACGTTTTTCTAAATCAATTAAATTGAAAAAAGCCTTTCGTTGGGATGCCTCTTTCTCCTTATTTTCTATTTGAATTAATATGCAACGAGAGAAGAAAATAGGGTTATTAGGGATATAATTGCTAGTAAGGGCTAAAGCACTGTAAATGTCAATACTATCAGTTTCGTTATTACTCCTTGAAGCTTCAGGAGTTTTGTGATAACCAGCATTATCATAAGCTGCTTGCAACAAACCTTCATGGGAGAAATCATTATGAAATTCATCCATCCAAATAAGTCCATTAGATAGCTGACTCATCAATTTAACCAGAGCAGCTTCTGTGTTTTTTGTCTTAAGGTTAATTTGTGGTTGTTCATAGCCAAAAAGACATGTAAGGTTTCTTACAACACTACTTTTGCCAGTACCAGCCGAACCTTTCAAATAAAGGATAGGAGATGATCCTTTGTGAGAAATCACAATATCTCTAAACAAGGACATGATGTAGAAGCACGCTGGAACGAATGCTTTCTCATAAGTATGAGTTTGTATGTAGATTTGGTACCATTGATTGAAAGATACATCCGAATCAGAAATAAAAAATCTGTTCTTCATTTTATCCTTGGTTTGTGGTAGCGAAATACAACTTTTATTGTCTGTAACAACGCCAAATTTGTCTGGCTCTACAAGAGTCCCATTTGGTAGGAGTACTTTGTTTGAAAAGACATAGGTTTTTGACTCGCTATGGAATCCATATCGAGTCACCTTTGAAGCTTGACCAAATTGCGTTTTGGAGTAAATGAGTTCCTGTATTTCTGTTAGTTGCACATCGTTGATTTTGAAGCTTAGTAGATTGTTTGATAGCTCCATTTTCATCCTCTTTGCCGAACAAAAATCCTCATGTGACATTTCAATATAGATAGCCTCCTTATTCTTGATTCTAATCTCTAAAATCCATGTACAGTTTTGATTCTCATCTTGAGTTTTATACTTTACATAAACCAAAAAGTTATTGGCCACTACCTCCCAGTTATTACGTGTTTTGACCCAGATAGTATAGTCATTTTTATACATGACTGTTGGTGTCTTGATATAAATATCAGATGATATTTTCTTCTCCTCAGAAGGCTGTTTTTGAGCTATCTCAGGCTTTTTCCCTTCTAGTATGGCATCTGCAATATCATAGCCATCCGAACGCTCAGGGAATAGGTCTATGACAGTGTGTTTAATTTGTGCTTTCTCTAGGTTTTTAATACTAGAATTCATCCTCCCTGCGGCATCGGCATCACATAACCAGATTACATTTCTACCAGATAAAACCATGAGTTTTTCGGAGGTTAAACCATTGTTTGAACCACAAGCGAGCCATAAATACTCAGGGTAAAAGAATGAGGCTATAACCTTTGTTTTCTCTGACTCTACAATAATGACTGTTTTCTCTTTGTCACTACTTAGTTGCTCTTCACCAAACAAACACATGCCATATCGAACATTTTTGTTTTTAGGTTGAACCATCGAGTGACTATTATATCCATCTTTAGCTCTTTTACCTTGTTCATCGTAGACAAACCATTTTGCATTAACTACTTGTGATTTATCATTACGGAAAACAAAGACAGTTTTTCCTTTATCATCAGTTGCTACACCATGTTTGATAAGATGTTCCTTTGAGATACCTTTTGACAAGCAAAACGTATGGAAATTACTTGACAAGTCGAGTGTCCATTTATCAAAGCGTTCTATCCAGCTTTTACTTGGATTTATAATGCTCTGATTATTAGGGATTAATGAAACTATATCTTTAGTTGAATGCGGCATTAAGTTAGGTATTTGATGGTAACCACAATGGTTTATACGTTCACATTTACCAAGAGATTCATCAAGACGGTTTCCCTCCTGATCCTCGTAATAGCGAAATGTATTGGCTTGTCCACACTTAGGACATTTCCCTTTCTTTTTAGGGCTTTTTTCGAATCGAAAATTATATTCCGTCATAAGTTCTTAGAGGTTAGGGAAATAAAGTTTGATATACTCTTGAGTATGGAGCATTTAGAAGATATTGACCTACATAGGAGCTGTAGGAAATTAGAAGTAAGCGCCTAATGTTAAGGCAAAAGAATAGCTGCTCCATAATTGTATGGAGTGTCGTAATTAGCAAAAAATACATAATTTTGTGTGGGAATTTAAAATTCAATTTGCTTTAAGTTATCAAAGCCGATATGTTCACGCATATCGGTTTTTTTATGCCTAAAGTCAAATACTTCAATGAAAGAATCCTTCAGGAAAAAGAGCTAGAATATCTGAAGTATAGACGTAGACTTTACCACCTATCTTAAATGTTCTGAATAGTCCCTCCCGTTTAAATTGTTCAAACTTAGATCTCGACCATCCCATTTTGGTACAAACCTCTGATGGTTGAAGTACTTCAGGAATAGAAGAAGGTTGTTTTGTTTGCGCTGTGATAATTGATTCAAGGTGCGAAATCTTCTTTTCAAATTCTTTCAGAATGTAAATTGTGTCATCGCTTAGATGAACTTTTGTACGACTTGTTCTAGGCATGGTAACATTGTTTTTAAATACAATGCAATACTAATAAAATATGTTGTAAGTATTACAACATATTTGGATATATTTTTTGCTATGATTTGCTATCAAATGAAAAGCCCTTAGAATCAGTATTCTAAGGGCTTTCTGTGGATGTATGAAAATCTACATAATATCTTCAAGTGATTGTGTTAAGTCATAAAGATCAATTTCGATTGACTCTTCATGACAAAACTTCATAAAACATTCTCTGAAGTGCAAATCATGTTTTAGGTCTGTAAAAGTGGCGCCTAGTTTCTGGTAGCTCTCGTTTGACATAAGAAATTTAGCATAATGAATATCGAAGAACCAGATATGAATAGGTACTTTATCCTCAATTTTTTTCCAAATCTTGTCTTGAGATTTAAGATACTGTACAAGTTGATAAGGGGAGGGTATTTTGATAAACTGCTTGAGCTCTTCAATTAATTTGGATTGACCATTCGCTTCAGCAAACTTGGTAATTTCATTCATTAGTAACTGCTTTACCAAATTAGGGAGTTCGTATTGGGTATAGTCAAAATCGTTAAATATTTGATTAATATCAAACTCAAGCTTACTCTTTAGTTTCATTGAAGCAAAATATGGATTCAATGTTTCTTCATTCACCTTACAATATATCTTACTAATAATATTTACAAGTGTAAGTGCTTCACGATAGATAAGAGTGCTATTTTCCTCGGATAAGCTTTCTATATCAAAGCTATCTGTAGGTAATGCTAAATTTATATTGCTTTTGATTTTAACAGATTGCCTGTTAAAGATAACTCGGTAATACAAGGGATATAGAGGCTTATTCTCATGGTTTTCTCCAATAGGAAAAAGGTAGGTATTAAGATAGTGTTTGATACTAATCTTTTTACCTGTTTTGTTAAGATCTGGACTGTATCTATTCCCTTCAAGAATTTCTATCATGGGAACGTTATTTGCAGGGTTTAAATATTTTTTGTAGTCCTTCATGTTGAATTTGTTCTACTAGATGAACGTATTTATCAGTTTGCTCTCTTTTTGTATGTTGCAACTGCTTTTGTACGAGTTTATCATCACCAGATAACATATACAGAGAGGTGCCAAAAGTATCTCTTGAAGCCTTGAAATATAGTTTTTTGGGTATTCTAGCCAATTTGGCTATTACCTTGAGGCATTTATTTACTTTGGTATTCGTCATTCCCTTAAAAACACGTTTTTCGGAACTCCCAGAGTAGTACTTCAAAATGATTTTTTGTGGCTTTCCATCAAAAAGCAGGTACAGAGGTTTGTAACCAATTTTCTCAGTTTTTTGCGCCTTGTACTTTAGTAATAACCCTTGATTAGTTTTGCTAATACTAGAGTTCTTCATGTTGTAACAATCTGAAAAACGTAGACCTGTATAACATGCAAAAAGGAACATATCCCTTGCCATTTCTAGTTGGTCTTTTTCTTCAGGTGTACTATCGAAGTTCAATTGCTCTATCTTATCTCTTTCTTCAGGTAAAAGAAAAAGTGTGTCGGTCTCCTCTTTCGATAGCTTAAACAGCCTATAAGGATTTTTCTCAATAGGAAGTAGATCTTGTTTAATAGCCAGATTAATGTACTTGCGTAGCTGGCGATGATACTTCTCAATTGTATTCGTTTTTAGTTTCTTTTCATTTCTAAGAAAAATTTCAAAGTCTTGTAAGAAACAGTAGTCTAAATCCTCAAAAGCAATATTATGTTGAAACTCAATGAGCTTTTTTAGCGTATTTTCCTGATTTACGAGCGTTCCTTTTTTGAGATGTGATTCCTTCTGAAGCTGCTTTTTAAAAAACTGAGTAAATGAAATTGGAACTTGTTTTTTGGAAGGATTCAAAAAGAAATCAAAATCTGATAAAGAAAATCGTTTATTGAGAGCCCTAAATTCAACTTCAAATTGCTCAAACTCGCTAACTCTGTCTCTGAGCGCTTTTGCTAAATACGGGTCTTTACAAGTAGCCTTTTTGGAGTCCCATTCTTTTTGGGTAAGGTATAGTTTTGTGCTAAAATATCTACGACCACCTTCCAAATAAGCTTGAATTTGCACTAGGCTTTTGCCTTTAGCTGCTAGGTCTTTTTTACGATTGAAAACCAGTGTGTATTGAACTTTCATGACAATGTGTTTAAGTTGATGCCGTAAACCTACTGTCATTTATTTGAAAAAACTTGGTATCACAACTGGTAGCAAAAAATCTGCTATGATTTGCTAAAACATACTAAACGAACCATGACATAAACCGCTTAAAATGGCTGTAAAACCAAAAAAGCACTCATTTCTGAGTGCTTTTGCGGTCTGGACGGGACTCGAACCCGCGACCCCATGCGTGACAGGCATGTATTCTAACCAGCTGAACTACCAAACCGTGTTTCTATGATGCAAAACTACTGCTTTTTTTTGATAATGCAAGGGCTTTTACTATCACTGATACAAGAAAAAATAATTATGGCTATGTAATAGTTCAGTAAACTATTCATTATCAGTGTAAAATAACAACTAGTAAGCATTGAAAAAAAATAAAAAAAATCTTATTATTTTTTCATCATAAGCTTATTCTATTTTTTTACCCCCAATAATACTAAGGCTTGATTGCCTTTGATATGGCTTGGCTGAAGTTGTACACACTTTTGGATGTCTGCTATGGCGGCATCTACCTTTCCTAGTTGGTTGAGTGCTACCCCTCGATTATAGTAGTATTCGGCATTGGTGCTGCCATATTGGTTTATAGCAATGTTATAATTGGCCAAAGCTTCGTTTGTCAGACCAGCATTGAGCTGGGCTGTTGCTAATGAGCCAATAGTTAGGGCTTTTCGAGCATTATTGGGCATGGCTAACGCCTTTCTAAGGTCGGGCAATGCTTGGGCTGGTAACTGGGCGTTGAGGTATGTATTACCTCTGTTCAGGTAAGCGTCGGCCGAAGGGTACAGCCGTACTACATCATTATGATACTGAATCGACTTGGCGTAATCACCTTTCTTTTCGTAAGCTGTAGCCAAGTTTGCCCACGGTACGGCATCTTCTTTGTAACCTAAAGCAATGGCTTTTTCACTATATGCTATTACGGCTTCTATGTTATTGTCTACTTCGCCCATGTATTTGGCTACCACCGAATATGCCCGATAGTCATCTTCTGGAAATAACTCTATTCTTCTGGTAAACAATGTTCCTGTATTTTGCCAAATGCTTACTTGCTTGCGGGTCATCACAAAAAAGAATGCTAACCATACTACCAGCAAGCCTATTGCTAGTTTTTGTCGAAAATCTTGTTGTTCTGACCAATGGGCTATTCCAAAGGCTATCATAAAAAATAGCCCAAAATAAGGCAAATAGGTATATCGATCGGCCATGATAGCCCCTCCTACTTGTAAAAATTGTAATACCAACAATATCGTAATCACAAAAAAGCCTATTCCAAAACTTATGACTTTATTGCGTTTGAGCGAGTATATTCCCCAAGCCACAATTACTAACATCACTACTAATCCAAGGATATATTCGGGATGAAAGGCTTTGGGTGACGAAAACATATACATTGGACTAAGGTTTACGGGGAAAAACAGATGTACCCAATACATCATAAAACCGTAACCTGCATAAGTAATTTGTTTGGAAAAATTAATTCCTTCGGGCTTTAAAGCTACACCACTGCCTGCTACAGGGTGTAATAGCCCGCCTAGATTGCCTCCGCCTTGAATATCAATGGCGATAAGGCCAAACACTATAGCTACCACCAAGAAAGGAAGTTTTTCGAGTAATACTTTAAGCTGGATGGTTCTGTTGTTCCAATAGTCAAAAAGTAATAATACTACTGGTAATATCACGGCTTGCCCTTTGGAAAAACAAGATGCCACAAATAATAAAAAACAATAAAACAAATATGGGGGGGTAGTGGTATACTGGTACTTGAGATAGCTGATCAATGCTCCTAAAAAGAAAAAGGCATACAATACATCTTTCCGCTCGGATACCCACGTAACCGACTCTACTCGCATTGGATGAATAGCAAATAGTAATGCTGTTACAAAAGCAATAAAAATGGATTTACCTGTAGTAGGCAATATTTTATCTTCTGGTTTTTTCAACAACAATCTTGTTAGCCAAAATACCAGCAAAACATTGCCAAGATGTAAAATCGTGTTGGTAATAATAAACGCTTTGGCCGAAGTTATGCCCGACAAGGATGAATTTAGCATCAGCGACCACATAGCAAGTGGATGATAGTTATTGGCTACATGGGTTTGCCAAGCCTCTAACTAACGGCCTGAAGGGTTTTTCACTAAGGTATTGTCCAGAATATAAATAGGGTCGTCCCATTCAACAAATTTGTTACCAAAACCTCCTCCAAAGGCCAGAAAAACGGCTATTACCAAGATAACAACACTTGGGTTGACTCCTATCTTGATAGGAAAAGGCAAGGGCTGTGAGGGTACTTGTGCGGGCGGTACTACTTTAAAGGAAACCGACTTGGCGATGGTCGGCTCTGTTTTTGGCGTTTTATTCTTCTTAGACATAATTTTTAGAGATACTTGATATTGACAAAACATTTCAATAATGATACCAAACTTATTTGGGGGGCATCAAGAAAACTTACAATGATTTTGTGCCTTTATTTAATGTTTTTCATTAAAATATCTTTAATTCCATTTTACTGTTATTGTGGTAATATTATTGGCGAAATATATTTCAAAACTCAGTCTATCATCATTTTATGCAATAAAATACCCAAATAATGGCAAATATTACTTCTATATTTCTAATGTTAACTATATGTTATCAAAACTATAGAATCCTTAACAGTTTGTTTAAAATTCACCAATAATGAGGTAATATTCTAATAATACTTTTGTAGCGTCAAGTTTTTCGAGACACCCGAATTAAAAAACAACGCACATGCAACGTAAATTTTTACTCAGCTCAATTATCCTTTTATTGGTTTCATTGGTTTCTTTTGCTCAAACAGGAAGCATCAAAGGAACACTCACCGATGCCAAAACTAACGAGGCTATGTTAGGTACAGCCGTTAGAGTAGAAGGTACTCAAATCGGTACTCAAACAGACCTCCAAGGTAATTTTGAATTGGCTCGTGTACCTGCTGGGGTTCACACTGTTATTTTCTCGTTTGTTGGCTATACCAACAAAGTTATCTCAAATGTTAGGGTTGAAGCTGGCAAAACTACCGTCATCAATACCAGTATTGCAGAAGCCAATACCACCCTCGACGCTGTGGTAGTAAGAGGTACTAAAAATAAAGGCACAGAGGTTTCGGTAATTACTGAAATTAAAAAAATAGAACAAATCGCAGTAGGGATTTCGGCACAACAAATCCAAAAAACACAAGACCGTGACGCTTCGGCGGTGGTACGTCGTGTGCCAGGGGTATCTATTCAAGACGACCGCTTCGTGATTGTACGTGGCTTGAACGAACGTTACAATACCGTTATGCTCAACGATGCCATTACACCTTCTACCGAGGTAGATACCAAGGCTTTTTCTTTCGATTTGATTCCTTCATCGGCAATCGACCGTATGTTGATTTTCAAATCGGGTTCGGCCGACCTCCCTGGTGAGTTTGGTGGAGGGGTTATCAAAATCTATACCAAGACTATTCCAGATGGCAATACTATTACTGCAGGCTTTTCGCTAGGACACCGTAGCAATACAACATTCCAAACAGCTACTACGTATAAAGGAAGCGGTACAGACTTCCTAGGCTTTGACAGCGGTCTTCGTTCTTTGCCTTCTTCTTTACCTAGTACAGGTACAATCTTGGCAGGAGCTAATACTCAACCTGTTATTGATGCATTCAAGGCATTACCTACATATTTCAACCAAAGTTCGTTGAGTGTTTTGCCCGATTTCAGAGGTAACATAGGTTTAACTCGCCGCTTTGCAGTTGGTAATGTAGAGCTTGCTACTATCAACTCATTGAACTATAGCTTTACTCACCAAAGAACCCCAAACATCGAGTTTTATCGTTATGCTTACAACGAAAATGCTGGTACAAAAGCCAGCGAAAAAGAGTTTGCCTACAACGATAACGCTTATTCTGAAAACGTAAGAGTAGGTGCTATGTCAAACTGGGCTTTGATTATCAACCCAGCCAACAAAATTGAATTCCGTAACTTGTTTAACCAATTAGGCTCAAAAGAAACTGTTTTGAGAAATGGCTATAACAACAACAATATTGAACTGCAAAACTACTCGATGACTTACGAGCAAAAGAGTATTTATTCGGGACAGTTGAGTGGTACACACGAATTGTCGGATATAACAAAATTGACATGGACTGGTGGCTATGGCTATACCAATCGACAAGAACCCGACAACCGCCGCTTTACTTCTAGCCGTACACTTGGTAGCAACGACCCTTTTACCATTAATATTCAGCAATCGCAAAGCCCTACATTACAGCAGGCAGCTCGTTTTTACTCTTCTTTAACCGAAAATGTAATCTCTGGCCGTGTTGATGTAGAACATAAAATTGGCAAGGCTGATGCTGCCGAAAATGAGTTTATCAAATTGCGTGCTGGTACTTATTTAGAGAAAAAAGACCGTAGCTTTGCTGCTCGTTGGTTTGGTATTGTCAATGCCAATAATGTAGGAGATGCCGTTTTGACTCAATCGCCTGCTCAGTTCTTTAACCCTGCTAACCTTTCGCCTACAGGCTTGTTTTACAACGAAGGTACTGGCTATGAAGATGCCTACAAAGCTCGCAACGAATTGTACGCTGGTTATGTAAATGCTTATATTCCATTAACACCAAAATTCAATGTATCGTTGGGTGTTAGAGCCGAGCAAAACCGCCAACAATTAGTAACTCTAAAACGTGGTAGTGGCGAAAAACTCAATGTTGACCGCCCTTTATTAAGCTGGTTGCCTTCGGCTACATTCTCTTACAAGCTGAACGAGAAAAACCAAATTCGTGCAGCATTTAGCCAAACAGTAAACCGTCCTGAGTTCCGTGAATTAGCTCCTTTTCCTTATTACGACTTCAACTTTGATGTAACACGTGTTGGTAATGCAGCATTAAAAACAGCGACGATTTCTAACTATGACCTCCGTTATGAGTTCTATCCATCGGAAGGAGAAGTAATTTCGATTGCAGGTTTTTACAAACAATTTACCAACCCTATCGAAGCTAGAATTTTGAATGCTGGTTCGGGTATTGCTTTTGGGGTTGGAAATGCCGAAAAAGCATTCAGTAGGGGTTTTGAATTAGAAATGCGTAAATCGCTAAAAGGGCTTACAGGTTCGTCGGTTGTTGATAACCTCACGCTTTTGTTGAATGCTTCAATTATTGATTCGGACGTAAAAACAGGCTTTAGCGGACAATCATCTGACAGTCGTTTTCTTCAAGGACAATCACCTTATTTGATTAATGCAGGTATTTATTATAACGATACCGACCGTGATTTCTCTGCCAATATCCTTTATAACGTAGTAGGTTCAAGAATCTTTTTAGTAGGCGATGGCGTGGTGTTCCCTACTGTATACGAAATGCCAAGAAATGTAATCGACCTAAATCTTACCAAAGGCTTTGGCAAGCATATCGAAGTAAAGGTGGGTATTCAAGATTTGTTGAACCAACCATTCAGATTTTATAACGATACCAACAACGATAAAACAATTAATACCAGCCAAGACGATGTGTTTAGAAAATTCAAGCGTGGTACTACTTCAACGATTGGTGTCAATTACAAATTCTAACAAAATATCAACAGCTTTCGGCCTTGTGCCACTAGCCTAAGCCGAAAGCCTTTTCAATAGCAATCATGAAAAATATTCATAAACTTCTTTTTATCGCAGCCATTGCCTTAGGCACAACGTCGTGTGGTCAATTAGAAAACGATTTTCAAGAACCCGCTCCTATTGCCAGCCGTGAATCGGTTGTTGTAAGGGGGTCTATTACAAGCAATACCACTTGGACTGCCGACAAAAAGTATCTTCTCAATGGCTTTGTATATGTTGAAGCGGGTGTTACTCTTACTATTCAGCCTGGTACTATTATCAAGGGTGATTTGCCTACTAAGGGTACTTTGATTATTAAACCTGGAGCAAAAATATTGGCCGAAGGCACTGAAGACCAACCAATTGTATTTACTTCTAATCAGGCTATTGGACAACGTAAACCAGGCGACTGGGGTGGTCTGATTCTTTTGGGAAAAGCCAAAGTCAACAAAAATCCTATTACAATTGAAGGCGAAAACGTTACTACTTTTGGTGGCGATAACGATAACGATAACTCAGGTATTTTGAAATACGTGCGTATTGAGTTTGCTGGCGTTGCTTTTGAAACAGACAAAGAAATCAATGGCTTAACTTTGGGTGGTGTAGGTAATGGTACAAAAATCGATTATGTACAGATTTCGCACTCTGGCGATGACGCTTTTGAATGGTTTGGCGGGGCTGTCAATGCCAAGCACTTAATTGCCTACCGCACACTCGACGATGATTTTGATACAGACAATGGTTTTTCGGGAAAAGTACAATATGCCGTTTCATTGCGTGACCCATTGGTAGCTGACCAATGCAGTTGCTCTGACTCGAATGGTTTTGAATCTGATAACGATGGCTCTGGCTCAACGGCTTTGCCACAAACATCTGCCAAATTTGCTAATATCAGTTTGTATATTGCTTCGGGGGCTGTCGACAAGAAATACCGCTCAGCCTTCCGTATTAGACGTAACTCGGCCTTGAGTATCTATAATACTGTAGTAAATGGTGCATATCCGAAAGCAGGCTTAGAATTGGAAGGAACGGCCTCACAAGATAACTTTAAAGCTGGCAAATCAGAATACAAGGGATTGATTATTACAGGTATGGCTGTTCCTATTTCAGGCGTTGAAACAGCTTTATTTAATGATGCCAACCGTAAAAACACCATCAATTGGAAACTCGAAGACTTAGGGCTAGATACCGATTTTAACCTACTCAATTCACCGAAATTTACGCCTCAAAAAGGCTCGAAAATATTAGCTGACGGCGTTACATTGCCTGCTGGCTTTGAATCTGCTAGTTACCGAGGAGCATTTGATGGCTCGAATGATTGGACAAAAAAATGGACAAACTTCAACCCTCAAACTACTGAGTACTAACAAAAAAACAAGAAGTCCATTAGGATTTTTTATATTGGTGTAATAATGAAAAGCCTAAGGCATTGCTTTAGGCTTTTTTACTGGCGAAAATGGTAAAACACCCACTATCGGTATCAATACTATTATACAAAATATCAGCAATATATTGGAGCTATAACGACTATGGGGTACCTCTTGGGTACGAGCTATAGAATGGCTTAGGTGAAAAAAGATATTACCCGCCCAATGAATACCACCTGTAACCCAAAGGCTTTGGGTTTTTACTAAAGGTATCATCAGTAAAATCCCCAAAACAAAAAGATACCCAAACGTAACCCAGCCATCGGTAAGCCGATGTATATGATTGAACCAGTATAATAAAGCCGAAGCTATCACCAGCCAAGTAGGCGACAGCGTATTTTTATAATAGTGATATACGTATCCTCGTGTCAAAATATCTTCTGAAAATGAAGATAAGGCTGTTCCTAAGCTCCAATAAGCCAACTGTGGCACTATTACCTCCCAGCTAGGTACTTTAACGAGCTGTTCGCTTCGCCAATAAATAGCAAGAGTAAACTGTAGTCCATACAGTACAAAGCCTATCAACATACCACTCAGCAGCATTTTCCACCAGCCTTTATGCAATCCTAACCCCCAACTACTCAAGCCTCTGTGCTTGGGCAATTGCCAAGCACACACAAAAAACAAAGCCATTCCCAAAAGAAACCCTATGGCATTATTGGCATAATACATTGATGACTCGGCCAAATGATAACAACTCCATAAAATAACAAACCCAATATATTTCATACAAATTAAGGTTAAAACGCTTCTGCGATATTGATATAAAAATTACTTTGTCCATTACCAAAACCTACATCAAGGCGTAGGTTGATACCTTGGCTTTTATTTAAAACTCTTCTCAAACCCAAACCCAATGAATGCTGTAAAGCTGGTATAGATACCTCTAGCCATTGGTTAAAAACCTGACCAAGCCCTGCAAAAGCTACGACTCCCCACTTTGGCGTAAGCTCTTGGCGTATTTCAGCTTGAGTGGCTATCAGATTATTGTCTCGATAACGCCCACTGTAAAAGCCCCGCATTATGGTATTACCGCCAAGGTACGAAAGCTGTAAAAAAGGTACTTGTCCACTTTCGATTTGACCAACACCCTGCCATGCCAAAATAGTCTTAGTACTTAATGCTATGTATTTTCTTAGGTCGGTCATAAACATAAAATACTGATAATCGCCACCAAGCTCTTTCCTATTCCAAACAGCGGAGGTTTCCCAATACCACCCTTTCCTTGCATTCATGATGTTGTCTCGGCTGTCATAAATACTCGCAAAACCAACCCCTGTAGTTAAGCCCCCATTAAGCCCATACAAACGATGATTATCGACATAGCTTTTTTCGGTAATCATATTAAAATACTTGCTGATATACATTTTAGGCCCTCCATACCACCGCTTAGCCAAACGTCTAGTAATACTTCCCTCCCATTTTACCACATTATATTGTACTATTGTTTTGTCATGCTCTTGGGTGTTATTGCCAATTCCATAGTAATATTCTGGAAACTGATTGAAATTGAATTTACTTTTCAGCAAATACTGGTTTTCCCGAAAAAACAACTGAGCTGCCAATTCTATCAATAATTGGTTCTTGAAGGTGTACAACATTGTAGTAGACCATTGTGAAGCCCTAGAAACAGTATCGGTATAGTACACCCGAACGCCCGAAATACCCAAAGAAACGCTAGTTTCGGGAGTATAAGCTATGGCTGGCAAGATAATATTCTTAGGGTATTGCTTTAGGCTATCTTGAAGCTTGTATGAGAGGGCTTCAAAACTTACCAAAGACGTTTTTATAAAACATAAAAAGCAGAAAAGGAATCGGGGTATCATGTTGGTTAATACAAATAGCTGAGTGTACATGTTGGTTGTCGCCTTCCCTACTGAGGAAGTAGCCAACAAACTTAGTCTAGCCTGTCTGTATAAAACAAAAAATAGGGGTATTAAGCTAATTTGAGGGATAACCTGCTTTGACGTGGGATAAATCGTACAGTTTTGGGGACAAAATGCTAATAATATTATATTATTTTTCGAGAATTTCTTTTAACAATTTGCCTTTTGCACGTGCTACTGGAATGTTATTCTGGAGGTATTTCAAACTAAGTTTATAACCCTGAGAATTACCTTCTACGTGTTCAATATGTCTACTATTGACAATATAAGCTCGGTGACATCTAAAAAAAGCAGGGTTGTACTGCAAGGTCTCTTCTATTTTGGTAAGCGTACTTCTAAGCAATGTCTTTTTGATACTTGAAGATTCGTGCCATACAAGCTCGACATAATTATCAATCGACTCTATATACAATATGGCTTCGCTATTGAGCGAAATAGAATCCTTTTGGTTCTCGGCAAAAAAGATAACCTCTCCATCCACAGGTTGATCATTATGTTGAGCTATCACCTCTGTCATAGCTCGGGCTTCATATAAATTTTGCCGTAACAAATAATTCTGTCGAAATAAAACCACCAACGCAATAGGCACAGACGAACACAATACTACATACGTTTGTACTTTAAGAAACCCCCATAAACTCCATGGAAAAGCTTCAATCCACACTCCGTATAAAAAATTGATTATACCCAACGAAAAAATCACCCATATCGCCCAAACGATTTGGGTTGATACCGTCCAGTTTTTTTCTGAAAATATATCTTTAAAAAAAATATATCCTACACAATCGTTGAGTAATACCCCCAAAAACGTTACTACGGCATATCCTACAATCAAATACACTCGGTTGTAGGCATATACGTCTAAACCAAAAGGCTGAAAAATTAGCAAGAAAATGGTAATAAAAACAAAAAATAGAAAATCACGAAACAATACCTCTTTGAAAGGCAAAAGAGGGTATGGTTGATGAAAATTGGCTAAAAACGACATATATAAAAGTTGAATTCTATGCGAAATTAACTTTTTCTACAAAGAATTCAACTTCTATGGCAAGATACACTTGTAATAATAACCAACAATACATCGCTACTTTTTGTACAAAGCTATATCCCAATTTTTCCAAACGGCCTCATAGCCTTGTTGCTGAATCATTTGGGCTATTTCGTGGGGTGTTCGCTCATCGCTGATTTCAAATTGCTCCAAAGATTCTGGTTCGACAACATAGCCTCCTGGGTTGGTTTTAGAGCCAGCACTTATCGAAGTAATACCAAGCTTGATTATATTATTTCTAAAAATCTCATTTTCTCGGGTCGAAATAGATAGCTCTACCTCTTCGTTCAAAATACGGTAGGCACATATCAGTTGAACCAACTCACGGTCAGGCATTTCTACTTTGGGTTCTAAACCTCCCGAAAACGGCCGTAGACGTGGAAATGAAATGGAATAGGTACTCTGCCAGTAGTATTTTTCGAGGTAATCCAGATGCAAGGCTGTATAAAAACAATCTACTCGCCAATCCTCCAAACCAATCAATACTCCCAAACCCATTTTGTGTATTCCTGCCTTTCCAAGTCTATCGGGCGTTTGGATTCGGTACTGAAAATTTGACTTTTTACCTTTTGGATGGTGCTTTTTATAATCATCTTCGTGGTAAGTTTCCTGATACACCAGTACCGTGTGCACGCCCTCGGCTTTTAGTAGCTCATATTCATCTTGGTCGAGTGGCTGTACTTCTATCGAAATTTGGGCAAAGTAAGGTTTTATCAACCGTACTACCCTTTGCAAATAGTCGACACCGACAGTTTGATTGGCCTCGCCTGTTACCAATAAAATATGTTCATAGCCCATCCTTTTTAGCACCGCTATTTCTTGTAAAATTTCTGAGTCGTTCAGCGTTTTCCTTCTGATTTTGTTATCAAAACTAAAGCCACAATAAGTACAAATATTCTGGCATTCGTTAGATAAGTACAGCGGAACATACATCTGAATGGTTTTGCCAAAACGCTTTTGGGTAAGCCTATGACTAAGCTGTGCCATTTCCTCCAAAAAGGGAGCTGCCGCAGGTGAAATTAAGGCTTTAAAATCTTCTAAATCACGACGACCAGCTTTTTGCAAAGCCTTTTGTACATCCTTGGCCGTTTTTTGGTAAATACTTTTCTTGACTGCCTCCCAAGAATATTGCTGAAATATTTGATAAAAATCCATACTTGTTCCTATTTGATTAATCGGGGCAACCCCTTGGTATTACCAATTCAAAAAGCTGGTAAGCGGACTACTTGCAATAGCCTGTGCCGATATAGGAGCTAACTTAGCCTCATAGGCCATTCGGCCAGCCTCTACAGCCATTTTAAAGGCCTTTGCCATCTGAACAGGATTATGCGAAACCGCAATAGCCGTATTAACCAACACGGCATCGGCCCCTATTTCCATAGCCTTGGCGGCATCGGAAGGCGAGCCTATACCAGCATCCACCACCACTGGCACACGACTTTGCTCTATAATAATATCAAGAAAATCAATCGTTTTCAGTCCTTTGTTACTCCCAATAGGCGACCCCAAAGGCATTACGGCGGCTACCCCAACGTCTTCTAGTCGCTTACACAAAACGGGGTCGGCATGAATATAGGGCATTACCACAAAACCCAATTTCACCAACGCTTCGGCGGCTTGCAGTGTTTCGATAGGGTCGGGCATCAAATATTTAGGATCGGGGTGAATTTCTAGCTTGAGCCAATTGGTTTCGAGAGCCTCACGGGCTAGCTGAGCAGCAAAAATAGCCTCTTTGGCATTTCTAACACCAGAGGTATTGGGCAACAGATTGAACTGTGAATGGTGTAAGTACGACAAAATATCGTCTTCTTTTTCCTGTAAATTTACCCTTTTCAAGGCCACTGTTACCAATTCTGAACCCGAAGCCAAAAGGCTTTCTTCCATCAGGGCCGAAGAGCTAAACTTTCCTGTACCTGTAAAAAGCCTAGACTCAAATACTTTATCTGCTATTGTTAAAGCCATTTTTGTTAAAATCTTTGTGTTAAATGATAAAGCCTCCAAAAACAGCTTTAACTTTTGTAACTGGCACATCTATTTGCCAGTTAATGGGAAAATAATTATTGAGGAAGGTTTGATTTATTCAAGAACAATCCCTCATATTCTTTCATCTTAAAACTTCTGGTATGAGCTTATCTTAAAACAAATCCCATAATTGTTATGAATGCCTTGTTATTTTGTGCGTATTGTACAGTGTTTCAAGAAAATCCTGTGTGGTTGATACTGGGTTTTCAGACAAGTTGATGACCGATGACACCGCCACACCATGAAGCCCAACAGCAAGCAAATCGGGAATATCGTTGAGCAAAACGCCTCCAATACCCACAATCGGCACTTGGAATGGCCATGTTTGATATTCTTTAAAAATGGATTGATAGCCTTGTAGTCCTAAAATAGGGCTTAAATTCTTTTTGGTTTTGGTAAACCGATAAGGCCCTAGCCCAATATACTGTACTGTACCCGTTTTTAGTAATTCGTTGATATCTTCGAGTGTATTGGCAGTTCCTCCAATAATAAACTCATTACCCAAAATAGCACGAGCCTTTAACGGAGGCATATCTGTTTTTCCTAAATGTACCCCATCGGCCTGAATTTTTAGGGCTAATGCTGGATTATCGTTGATAATCAATTTTGTACCAAAATGCTTACAAACTTCCTGTGTTTTCAAAGCAGTATTGTACCATTCCTCGGCCGTTTGATTCTTGACCCGAAGTTGTACCCAATTAGCCCCACCTTCACAGGCTTTTCTTGCTTGTTCCCAATGGGGTATATGTACTAAATCTTGTGTGATATAATGGAGTTTGGCGATATTCATTTGATATAATAGTAAAAGTAAGCTTAAAAAGCACGACAAAATGCCTGAAATGCTGCTGTAGGGTTATCGGCTTGCCAAATCGTACCTAATAAAGCCACGCCGTGAAGCCCTATATTTTTCAGGGCAGCAATAGCATTGATTTGGATACCCCCCAAAGCAACAATGGGTGGTATTTTGGCTTGGTGAAAAATAAAGTCCTCCACCTCACTCACATTGATTGAGCCAAAATAGCTTGGTTTTGAAATACTGTCGAAAAAAGGGCTAAGAAATACATAGTCCAATGTACTGGGAAGACGCTGTATTTCGGCAAAACTATGTGTAGAAGCACTGATACTCAGACCTCTTTTTTGGAGAGGCCTGATATACTCTTTTAGTGTACCTTGTTCTTGTAATTCTTCCCAAACATGGCTAGTGAGGTGAATCCCCCTAATGTTGTATTTGGCCATTAGTTGATAATGACTATGCAAAACAACCCTTTTGAGATATTGAGGAGCAATAGCCCGAAGAAAACTTTCTAGCTCGGCCAACGAAGCCGATGGTTTACGAATATGCAGAATCTCTAGCCCTGCCTCAAACAAGGATTCAACAACAGTTACCTCGTTTTCGATAAACTGAGGTTCGGTGATAACGATAATTTTCTTCATAATACTAGTTGTTCAGGTCTCTATGGCCAAAATTGGTTTATACGTTGGTTTACCAATATACCTTCGCTCCTTTTTCAACGAAGATTTTGGCTTGTTCTTGCATTCCTAAGCCTAAAGCTTCTTCATCACTAATTCCTTGGCTTTGGGCATATTCTCTTACCTCTTGGGTTATTTTCATAGAACAAAAGTTGGGGCCACACATAGAGCAAAAATGGGCGATTTTAGCTCCTTCGGCTGGAAGGGTTTCGTCGTGGTATTCACGAGCGGTGTCGGGGTCGAGTGAAAGGTTAAACTGGTCGTCCCAACGAAACTCAAAGCGGGCTTTGCTAAGAGCATTGTCACGTACCTGAGCCCCCACGTGTCCTTTGGCCAAATCGGCAGCATGAGCTGCAATTTTGTAAGTAATCACCCCATCTTTTACGTCTTTTTTGTTGGGTAGCCCCAAGTGCTCTTTGGGTGTAACATAACAAAGCATGGCACAGCCAAACCACCCAATCATAGCCGCCCCAATACCCGACGTAATATGGTCGTAGCCAGGTGCAATATCGGTGGTTAATGGCCCCAAAGTATAAAATGGAGCTTCGTCGCACGCTTTGAGTTGCTTGTCCATATTTTCCTTAATCAAGTGCATAGGCACATGCCCAGGGCCTTCTATCATTACCTGAATATCGTGCTTCCATGCAATTTTGGTAAGCTCGCCCAAAGTTTCCAACTCGCCAAATTGAGCTTCGTCGTTGGCATCGGCAATACTACCAGGGCGTAGGCCATCGCCCAACGAAAAGCTCACATCGTAGGCTTTCATAATTTCACAAATTTCTTCAAAGTGAGTATACAAAAAGTTTTCTTTGTGATGTGCCAAACACCATTTGGCCATAATACTCCCTCCTCTGGACACAATCCCTGTAACTCGCTTGGCCGTAAGTGGTACATAACGAAGTAGTACTCCAGCATGAATCGTAAAATAATCGACACCTTGTTCGGCTTGCTCAATAAGGGTATCTCTGAATAGCTCCCATGTTAGGGCTTCGGCTTTTCCTCCTACTTTTTCTAAAGCCTGATAAATGGGTACTGTACCAATAGGCACAGGCGAATTGCGAATAATCCACTCTCGTGTTTCATGGATATTTTTCCCTGTCGATAAATCCATGATGGTGTCGGCACCCCAACGGCAAGCCCAAACGGCTTTTTCTACTTCTTCTTCTATACTTGAGCTAACCGCCGAGTTACCTATATTGGCATTGATTTTTACCAAAAAGTTACGTCCAATAATCATGGGTTCGCTTTCGGGGTGGTTAATATTCGTAGGAATAATGGCTCGCCCTGCGGCTATTTCTTGTCGGACAAATTCGGGTGTAATAGCTCCCTTTGGTGTATTTGCTCCAAAGCTGTATCCTGCATGTTGATGTCCTAGTTGTTGTATTTCTTCAATTTTTTGGTTTTCACGAATGGCAATATATTCCATTTCGTGCGTAATAATTCCTTTGCGGGCATAATGTAGCTGTGTAACATTTTTGCCTTTTTGAGCACGACGTGGATTCGATAGGTAGTTAAACCGTAGCTCATCTAGCGATTGCATAGCCAAGCGTGCTTGTCCATATTCCGACGAAATACCTGTAAGCTGTTCGGTATCGTTTCTATTGATAATCCAATTTTCACGAAGTTTGGGCAATCCTTTTCTTACGTCTATCTCGATATTGCTATCGGTATAAGGCCCAGAGGTATCATAAACCGTTACAGAAGGATTTTTCGTAAAAACCCTTCCATTGATTTTGGTGTCGGTAAGGGATATTTCACGCATAGCCACTTCTATGTCATGGATTTGTCCTTTTACATAAATTTTCTTTGAGTTGGGAAACGGAGTTCTGCTAATGGCCTGTTCGCTTGGCTGACTTTCTTGGTATTTTTTCATGAAAATATTGAGGTTGAGTAAAACGAAATAAGATAGTGTCGGAAAAATGCCCTATTATTACCCACCTTGACTGGCCCTAATTATGGTAATATGGTCGTTGTGCGAAAAACGATAATTTGCCCAGGCAGTTTTGGGCAAAACCCAATCATTGACAGCAATGGCCAAACCTTTGAGATGTGTGAGTTGCTGCTCGTTTAAGAGCATTGCCACGGTAACTTCTTCTGGAAAATCTAATGCTTGATTATTGACAAAAAGGGTCATAATTGTTTAGGGTTTAAAACAACAACAGACCTCTAGGAGCAAGTGAAATAATCCTTGAATCTAAAAAAGATAGAAAAGAGTAAGCCCATCGACACAGCCATACATAACATATACCGTAAATACCCCCAGCAAAGGGTCATAAAATCTACCAGCAATATGACTTGATGAAAAACAGCTTGTGTTGAGCTTTTCTGAAAAATAACCCAGTTATTCTCAAAAAGGTAATCGGCTCTGCTTTTTCCTTCGCAACCATTACGTTGTTCAGGTTCAAAGGGTATAATCTCAGCCCGTATATTAAGGCACCCCTAAAGTCTGCGACAAACTTACTGTAGTATTCTGAAAGATAAAAGCAATTGGTATTTTTTATTATAGAATAAGCCTGTGTTATATTTTTGGGGTATCTGACGATTGCTTGCTAGGTAGCTGATTATTATCATGGAACACCCCCCCAGAATACCTGTATCTTTGGGTAATCATTCAAAATATCCCTGCGTATGAAAGCTTTAATTTATAGTACCAAAGAATTTGAAAAATCGTATTTGTTAGATGCCAATCAACAAAAACATGATTTAACGGTAACCAGCAAACCGCTCAATCTTGATACTGCTAGTATGGCCAAAGGATACGATGCTGTGGTACTATTTACCAATGACGATGCTTCTGGTGATGTACTTCGCAAATTACATCAAGTGGGTGTCCAATACGTAGCCACACGTTCGGTAGGTATCGACCACATTGACTTAAAGGTAGCCAGTGAATTAGGTATCAGAATTGCCAATGTTCCACATTATTCGCCCAATTCAGTAGCCGAACATACGGTGGCATTAATGCTGGCGTTGAACAGGAAATTAATTATAGCCAACGCCAAATCGCACGCTTATCAGTTTGAACTAAGTAGTTTGATTGGCTTTGATATGTACCAAAAAACAGTAGGTATTATTGGCTTGGGTACTATTGGTGGCGTTGTAGCTGATATTCTGAAAGGCTTTGGCTGTAAATTATTGGTGTACGACAACTATGTGAAAAACTACCGTACATCGACCGAGCAAATGAAATTTGTAGAATTGGACGAACTTCTGGCGGCTTCCGATATTATTACATTACATGCCCCACTTACCGACGAAACCAAGCATTTGATTAGCAAGCCTCAGCTTGAACTGATGAAAAAAAATGTAATGCTTATCAACACTAGCCGTGGAGGGCTACTCAATACGGTTGATGTATTAGAAGCCTTACGAGACAGGAAAATCGGCTACTTAGGACTCGATGTTTATGAAAATGAGCGAGGTATTTTCTTCAAAAACCATTTTCCAACTGAAGGGAAGGACAAACTCTTAACCGATTTGATGAACTTTAATAATGTACTTGTTACAGGGCATCAGGCATTTTTGACCAACGAGGCTCTCACCAATATAGCAGACAAAACTATTCAAAACCTAAACGAATGGGAAATGGCCACACCAGAAGAATGCAATGCCAAAATAGGTCGTATCTTAGATTTAGATGCACTTATTCACAATGAATTACTTTAGGGGAAGAAGAACAAGGTAAAATCCTCTTAGTTGCAAAACCACTAGCTCAGCGACTAAGAGGAATATACTCATCAAGAAAGTCTGAACTGAATTTATTATAACCTATTAATGATATCTACCTCCTCCACAGTTATTATTTCTACTGTATTCAAATCTTCATTTTCATCATCGTTTATTTTCCGAAAACCTATTTCAAAGCTACCTTCTTCAGTATAAATATAACTTCTACAAAAGGAGCAATAAACAATAGGCAAATTTAAGCCATTGATTAACTCGTCTCGATATTTGTACCATGCACGCTCGGTAACGCCCAGTTTTTGAGAGAGTTCCTTAGGTGTTCCTGTTGCTTTTAACTTTATAAGCCTATCTAAGTAGATAAGACGTTGGCAAATTTTCAAAATCATAAGTGTATTTTTAAGTGAAGAGTACTATTTTTTACAGGCAGTCTATAGCCAATAGGTATTCATATTATTTAGTTATTCCTATCTTTTACCACTCCCAAATGTACTTCAAATATATTTCCCAAGATAGCCTGTTACAAATTTTCAGCGTATTTATTTAAAATATTTAGTCGAATTTCCATATACCAATCACATATTTATATCCATTTTTCACCCTCAATATATCAACCCCTAATTGTTTTTTTATAAAATCTTCCTACTGAACTCTCAGTTCAGTGACTTTTTATAGGTTTGTACACAAAGTTGAGCTTTCAACAGCCTTTTCAGTAACGCTTAGCAATAAGCTCAGCTATCTATAACCCTACATAATTTGTAAACTATATGAATCTAAAACTTTTAAACACCATTGAATCGGATATACATTTCACTCGACAGGAAATAAAAGTTCTTAAACTTGCTTCTGAAGGAATTACCAATAATGAGATTGGTGCTATGCTTTGCATAGCTGAAAGTACTGTAAAATGCCATCGAAAAAATATTATGCAAAAAGCGGGAATCAAAGGAAAAAGTAAAATGATGAAGTTTTTATTAAAGATAAATATGGAATCGACTACCAAAGCTCTATAAAATTACTACTAAAATCCTACTTTGGTAGGATTTACTTTTAAGCCAAACTGTCAGAACTTCGTACTGTTAGTTGCAACGACAGGTGGAAGCCGAAAAGACCTTTGATTGAGTAGGCATTTTTATTTTTTAAGATTTAAAAACATGAAAAATTTGGCATTAGAAAATTATGGTGTAGATACACTAAATTTTGATGAAATGTTATGTATTGATGGCGGTAGCTGGTGGGGAAAACTCGGAGAAGTTTTAATGGTCGTGGGAATTATTCTTTGTATTTTATTGTAATTTAAAACTAAAAAAATATGAAATTAAATTTTGAACAATACGAAACAACAGAACTTTCTCATACTGAAATGGTGGAGACAACTGGCGGCTTTTGGTGGCTGATTCTTATAGGAGCAATCATTTATGTCGCTGACCATTGGAATGATTAATAATTTCTTAACCAGTGGCTGCTTGATTTAAGTAGTCATTGGTTTTAAAAAATAAGATACTAATGAAATTTAAAAACACCGTTTTTCTTGTGCTAACCCTATTTTTAAATCAGGCAATTGCACAAAAAATCAAAATCATAGACCAAAATACTCAACAAGCCATTCCTTTTGTTAATATTCAAGCATTAGGTACTAAAAATGGGCTTTCTTCAAATATTGATGGTGTAATTTTATTAGATAATAAATTTAAAGGTGGCATTCTGATTAGTCATGTCAGTTACCAAACACTGCGTTTGTCAAGTCCTTATCCGTCTGTCATAAAACTTGTTTCCAAAGAGAATATTTTGTCTGAAATTATAGTCAATAATTTTAATCCTGCTTTTAGCATTATTAAAAAAGCGGTTTCAAATAGAGACAATAATAACCCTAAGAAGTTAAATTCATTTAGCCATTATGCTTATTCTAAACTTTCTACGGAATTGGTATCTGCTGATTCTCTACAAAAACGGAAAGACCAGTATTTTTTAATGAGTGAATCTCGAACTAAGCATCAATTTCTACAACCAAATTTTGAAGAAGAAACTATCATTTCACATAAAACATCTGGAATAAAAAACCCTTTATTTTCCTCTATACTTACCGATTTTCAGCCATTTAGTTTTTATGATGAGCTTATTCATTTAAAGATTGACAATAAATATTATCTAAACCCAATTAGTCAGAATAGTTGGAAGAAATATGATTTTGTATTGTCAGACACAATCGTTAATGCCAACGATACGACTTTTGTAATTGCATTTTCGCCAAAAACCTCGACTACTTTTGAAGGATTTAAAGGATTACTTCATATCAATACTGATGGCTATGCCATTGAAAATATTAGTGCTGAAACAGCGAATATAAATTCAACCATGATTTTCAGAATGCAACAACATTATGAGAAAGTTGAAAACCACTGGTTTCCTAAACAACAAAATACGGAATTAATTGTAAATGTATCTGTACCAAATAAAGCTGCGAAAAATGCGAAACAAATGTATGTGCGAAGAGTGATTAAATATACTCATAAAACCTATATGTCTGATATACAAATAAATAACCCGATTAAAAAAACAGATTTTTCTGGATTAAGTAGGGTTATTAATTCCAAAAGCTATCAAGCGGATGAAAGTTTTTGGAATAAATACAGGTCAGACAGTCTTAATTTAAAAGAGCAAAATACCTATAAATTTTATGAATCCCTGCCAGCTAATAAATTAGAAAAGATGGATAGAATGTTTGATTTAATGGAAACGTTTATTTCGGGATATATTCCTTTTCATAAGTTTCAAATTCCTCTAAATACTTTATTCGACCAAAATAATTATGAAGGGATAAGGATTGGATTTGGACTGAATACTGGAAAAATATTATCTGAAAGATTATCTGCCGAAGGGTATTTGGGGTATGGTTTTAAGGATAAAGCCTTTAAATATGGCTTTTCGACTCGTTTAAATGTTAAGAACACAAATACATTTTTGCAAGCCTCTTTCAAGCAAGATGTTGTTGAACCTTGTGGTAATGAGTTAGATTTTGGAAGAAAAAATAATCTATTGGATTTTGGTTTTCGTAATTTTTTGATTGAGCGTATGGACAGTGTTCAGCAAGCTAAAATATCATTTCAAACGCCCATTTCAAGAAATGGATTAGTACAAATGAGTTTTACTAATGAAACCCGAAATCCTGCATATCCTTATCAATTTAAGGAAAATGCTAGTAAATTTTCTACTGAATCATTCAAAATAAGTGCTTTACAAGTAGGGTTTCGTTGGGCTTGGGGTGAGAAATTTGCTCAGTTAAGTCAAGTAATCTATCAATCTGAACCTGCCAAAGCAATTTTGCAATGCTCTTTCGAGAAAGGCTTAAACAGAGTTCTAAATTCTCAATTTGATTATACTAAAATAAATCTCAGTTTTCAACAACAGTTAGTTCATCGAATTTTGGGAAAGACCTTTTATCAATTGAAATTCTCAAAAATTTGGGGAGATTTGCCCTATTCATATCTAATAAATGGTGCGGGGAGTTCTAATAGATTAGGTTATCTAATGATTCCTAATACTTTTCAAACGATGGGCTTGTATGAATTTACATCTGACCAACAAGCCAGTTTATTAATTCAACAAAATATAGGAAGGCTATTTCTGAGCAAGAAAGCATCTTTCCAGCCCGAATTAATTATCTCACAAGGCGTAAGTTATGGCAGTCTTAGAAATCCACAAAATCATCAAGGATTGGACACTAAAAGTTTGGACAAGGGCTATTTTGAATCAGGTCTATCATTAAATAAACTACTTAGAATCAAATATTTACAAGTAATCTATTTAGATTTTGGTATCGGTGCATTTATCAGATATGGAAATAATTCGTTTTCAAAAATGAATGATAATCTAACTTTTAGATGGAGTTTTGGAGCATCTTTTTGAGTTAGTTTTTTAAAATATTTCAATCAATTTAAACTTTTCTAACATGACCCCACAACAAATCGCTCAATTTCAAAATCAACTTCTTTCGATGGAAGAAGTGGTTACCTCCAATGATAATAAAATTACTATTTCTATCAATGGTCAATGTAGAATCCAAAACATCAATTTTGCTGAAAATATAACTATTGCAGAGATAAAATCTACACTCCCTTCTGTTATTAATCAAGGTTTAACACAAATGGGACAAAAAGTTCAACAATTATTGATGATACATAAACAAATCGTTTAACTGTCTAAATCCTAAAGTTCACCTTAATCCTATTACTCCTCCACAGCCTACACGGTTGGTTATTCTGAAAACACCATGAACAAGAAAATCCTCATAAAACAACACGACATTACCGATTGTGGTGCTGCCTGTTGGCTTCGGTAGCAGCTTTTTATAAGCTACAACTGCCAATTGCTCGTATTCGTCAGTATGCTAGTACCGATAAAAAAGGTACAAATGTTTTGGGGATGATTGAGGCAGCTCAGCAATTGGGGTTTCAAGCAAAAGGTGTTAGAGGTACACTGGAGAGTTTAAGCAAAATTCCCAAACCTGCTATTGCTCATGTAATCATAAAGGAAACGCTGCACCATTTTGTGATTATTTATGAGGTTTCATCTACTCACATAAGCGTAATGGATCCAGGCGATGGACGTATGCACAAAAAGACCATTGAGGAGTTCACCAAAGAATGGACGGGCGTTTTGGTATTGCTTTTGCCCGATGAACAATTCAAAACGGGCAATGAAAAAATTTCTTCGCTTCGGAGATTTTGGTTTTTGCTACAACCTCACAAAACTGTCATGCTTCAAGCCCTTTTTGGAGCTGTGATTTATACAACTTTAGGGCTTTCTACCTCTATTTATATTCAAAAAATTACGGATTATGTCATTCCAGAGAGTAATCAAAACTTATTGAATTTACTCAGTATTGGAATGATTTTGATACTCTTATTACAAATACTAGTTGGTACAATCAAATCTGTTTTTGCATTAAAAACAGGTCAGCAGATTGATGCAAGGCTTATTTTGGGGTATTACAAACATCTTCTACAATTGCCCCAACAGTTTTTTGATACTATGCGAGTAGGGGAAATTATCTCTCGGATAAATGATGCGGTCAAGATTCGAGTTTTTATTAACGATGTAGCTCTTAGTCTGATTGTCAATATTTTTATTGTACTATTTTCGTTTGGATTGATGTTCACTTATTATTGGAAATTGGCTTTGATTATGTTGGCTATTATCCCTTTGTATGTGAGTATTTATGTGATAGTCAATAAAATAAATCGTCGTCAGCAACGAAAATTAATGGAAAAATCAGCTGATTTAGAATCCCAATTGGTCGAATCTATTACCTCTGTAGCTACCATTAAACGTTTTGGAGTAGAGCAGTTTGCCAATATCAAGACTGAAACTCGTTTTATTACCATGCTTCGTACCATCCTTGAAGTAAGCATGAGTAGCATTTATGCGGGTACAGCTAATGAAGTTATATCCCGATTATTCACCATTATTTTATTGTGGGCAGGAGGTTATTTTGTCATTCAAAATGAAATTACAGCTGGCGAATTATTATCTTTCTACGCTCTAATTGGCTATTTTACGGGGCCAGCAGGACAATTAATTACCGCCAATCGAACCATTCAAGAGGCATTAATTGCAGCAGACCGTTTATTTGAAATCATGGATTTGGAACGAGAAGAAACCTCTGAAAAAGTAAGTTTAATGTCCGATTTGATAGGCGATATTTTGTTTAAAAACGTATCATTTCGTTATGGTTCAAGGGTACAAGTATTCAATGATTTGACTATTACCATTCCCAAAGGGAGAATCACCGCCATTGTGGGTGAAAGTGGTTCGGGTAAGTCCACCTTGATTTCTCTACTTCAAAATCTTTACCCTTTACAGTCAGGTAGCGTGATGATTGGAAATTTTGATATTCGTCATGTAAAAAATGAAAGTCTCCGTCAGAAAGTGGCAGTTGTTCCTCAACAAACCGACCTATTTTCTGGAAATTTTATTGATAACATAGCCCTTGGAGATTATGCTCCTAATATGCCTAAAATCCTACAAATTTGCGAAGAATTGGGCATTACGGAGTTTGTCCAAAAACTCCCACAAGGTTTTGGGACTTATATTGGAGAGAACGGAACGAGCCTTTCAGGTGGTCAACGCCAACGAATTGCTATCGCCAGAGCTTTATACCGAGACCCTGAGATTTTGATGTTAGATGAAGCCACATCTGCTTTAGATAGTATTTCGGAACAATACGTCCAAAGAGTCATTCAACGACTACGAAACCAACAAAAGACTATAATAATTATTGCTCATCGTCTCAGTACTATCAAAAATGCAGATAAAATTATTGTTCTTGAAAATGGGAAACTTGTAGAAGAAGGTTCACATGAAGAAATTTTACAGAACAATTCTGCATATAGTCGTCTATGGAAACAACAATTTGAATTAGTTTAAATATTAGTCCTATGCAATCTCAGCTTTTCCCACCTGAAATTATTGAAAATACTATCGAATCTTATTTGCCAAGTGTTTCGATAAGAAGTCAGTCTATTTTTATGCTTGTTTTGTTAGCCATTATTGGAGCTTTTGCTGCTACTCCATTCATTTTCGTTGATGTATCAGTCCAAAGTAATGGGATTATCAGAACAGTAGCCGATAAGACCGAAATACATTCCTTAGTTTCGGGTTTAATTGCTGATGTAAGGGCAAAAGAAAATACACTAATCGTTCAGGGACAGCCCCTTTTTGTTCTTAAAACAGATGTTTTGGATACAAAAATTCGATTGAACACTCACCAACAACATGAAAAAACACAACTAATCCAAGACCTATTCTTATTAGTAAAAATTGATTCATCTTCGATTCTAAAGATAAAAGGTTTAACGTCTCCATTATACACTCAACAGTATAATCAGTTTAAATACACACTTCAAGAAAATATCCAACACCAACGCAAAGTCAAGAAGGAGTTAGATACTGACCGAACTCTATATAGAGAAAAAGTGATTGCGATGCGTGAATTTGACGAAAAAGAATATGCTTATAATCAACTACTTGCGGAGTTCCGTTCAAGTACTGAAAAGCAAATTACGCTTTGGCAATCTGATTTGAGCCACTATCAGATTGAGCTTACAGAATTGCAAGCAATCCAAAAACAATTATTAGAAGAAAAGGAACAGTATGTAATTAAAGCATCTGCTACTGGTACTATCCAACAGTTGACAGGTAAGTATATAGGGAGTAGTGTACAGGCAGGAGAAAATTTAGGTATTATTTCCCCTGATTCAAATTTACTAGTTGAGTGCTATGTGAATCCACAGGATATTGGTTTCCTGAGAAAAGGGATGCAAGCTAATTTTCAAATAAATAGCTTTAATTACAATCAATGGGGTTTGGCAGGTGGAAAGATTATAAGTATCGCCAACGATTTTGTTATCCAGAGCCAACAGCCCGTTTTCAAAGTTCAATGTTCATTAGATAATACGTTCCTTAAATTAAAAAATGGATATATTGGTCAATTCAAAAAAGGAATGAACCTTAGAGCACGATTTATAATTACACAAAGAAGTCTTTATCAATTAATGTATGATAAAGTGGATGATTGGGTAAATCCTAAAATTTAATCTGTTTGAGGTATTTAAGACATATATTTTCACTATCATGAACCTAGTTAAGAGAATAGTAAATGAGGATTTAATTATTTTACCTTTACACACTATTTTTTGAGTCAAAGCCCTTGTTAAACCCCCTCCTCTAAATATCCAATTTTCTATTGCCCATCCACTTAATAATTTCGGGGTTGCGATGGTCGAAAAAGAGACTTGTTTTGGTATCTAAATTTTTGATACTTTCCATGTCGGCTTCATCAAGTTCAAAATCTAAGCTATTAAAGTTTTCCGCCATTCTTTCTTTACGAACCGACTTTGGAATAACAACGACGTTCCTTTGGGTTAGCCATCTCAGAATGATTTGAGCCACACTCTTATTATATTTTGCTGAAAAAGAACGTAATAATTCATTCTGGAAAATATTGTTTTTCCCTTCTGCAAAAGGCCCCCAAGATTCTATCTGAACATTATTTTCTTTTAAAAACGTTTGGTTATCTACTTGCTGGCAGAAAGGATGTGTTTCTACTTGGTTTACTGCTGGTGGCGTTTCTCCTCCAAACATTAATAAATCCATAATTCTGTCGGGCTGGAAATTAGAAACGCCAATGGCTCTGATTTTACCTTCTTTATAAAGTTCTTCCATCGCTCGCCACGAGCCAAAAACATCGCCGTAAGGTTGGTGAATCAAGTATAAATCTAAATACTCTAATTGTAATCGCTCTAAAGATTTATGAAAAGCCAATTTTGTTTTTTCGTAGCCTGTATCTTGAACCCAAAGTTTGGTCGTAATAAAAAGTTCTTCTCTGGCTACGCCACAGTTTTTGATAGCCGTTCCTACCGCTTGTTCGTTCATGTAAGATGCAGCAGTGTCGATTAGGCGATAACCCGTTTCTATGGCATCAATCACCGTCTTTTCACATTCATTAGCATCTGGAATTTGGAACACACCAAAGCCTAATATTGGCATTGCGATTCCGTTGTTTAGTTTTACTGATTGCATGATTTTAGTTTAAATGCTTATATTCATTTGGCGTACATCCTACTCGTTGTTTAAACAATCTGGTAAAATGCTGTGGGTACTTAAAGCCCAATTCGTAGGCAATTTCATTCACGGTTTTATCGCCTGCATACACTTTATTTTTAGCTATTTCAATCGTTTTGTTCAGGATATATTCTTTTGCGGTTTGTCCTGTTTCTTTTTTAATTAAATCACCAAAATAGTTAGCAGATAAATGAAGTTCATCGGCACAATAAGCCACTGAAGGCACACCAATACTTTGCGGTTTTTCAGATAGAAAATAGTTATTCAGCAAGTCTTCAAATTTTGTTAAAATTCCTCTATTAACATTATCCCTAGTAATAAACTGACGGTCGTAAAATCGTTCACAATAGTTGAGAAACAATTCTATATTAGAGGTTATGAGTTTCTTGCTATGCTTGTCAACGGGCTGTTTTAGTTCTAATTCAATTTTGGCTAAAAGGTCTAAAACCAATTGGCGTTCATCGTCTGAAATATGTAATGCTTCGTTGGTTTTATAGCTAAAAAAATTATAGTCGTTGATAGTTTTGGCAAGAATTGTTCCGTGTATTAAGTCAGGATGAAAAACCAAACCATAACCCATAGGCTGATAAGTTATCCCCTGATTCTCTACTTCCATCACTTGCCCTGGAGCAAAAAACACCAAAGTACCCGCCTGATAGTCGTAATAATCTCGCCCATAGCGAATATCGCCACACTTCACATCTTTCAGGTAAATACAATATAATCCGTACTGAAACTTAATAGTTTTGGCTTCTGTACCCCAATTTCTTTTAGTAGCTTTTGAAAAATCTATCACACTCACCAAAGGGTGTAGTGTTTTGTGATTATTGTCAGCATTGTAGCTACTGATATTGTTTATTGGATATAAAATTTCCATTTTTTTAGTATTTGAAACAAAAGTACTCATTCTCTTAGGACTATCTTAAAGCATAGATTTCAATCAGTGAAAATGGTAGAAAAAGCAGTAATTTTTATACTATCCTCTGGTAGTAAAGTCTCTACTTTTGTATTATAGAATCATCTTTTCTAGTCTCATACTTTTAATCATTAATGTACCATTCATCTTTGCTCAACAGAGTACTGAGGCTATCTAAAATCATAATTCCTCTTTTACTCCAACTAAAGTGCTTATTTGATTTTCGTAAGCTTTCATTTGAAAATCATTATTTTTTATATATTTATTCCTATATTTTTGTTAGATTCTAAAAAGCAAACTTAATAAGATGGCAAAATATTCGCTAAAAATAAACGGAAAAACAAAGCACGTAGATGTTGATTCGTCAACCCCAGTTTTATGGGTTTTACGTGACTACCTTAATATGCCTGGCACTAAGTTTGGCTGTGGTATGGCTCAATGTGGTGCTTGTACCATTCATGTAGATGGAAATGCAACTCGTTCATGTGTATTGCCTGTGTCAGCTATTGGTAAATCTGCCATTACCACAATTGAAGGCTTATCTGAAACAGGTACGCATCCTGTTCAACAAGCATGGCTCGAACACGATGTTGCTCAGTGTGGTTATTGCCAAAGTGGGCAAATAATGTCGGCATCAGCCTTACTGAAAAGTAATCCTAAGCCAACCGATGAAGATATTGACAACGCTATGAGTGGAAATATTTGCCGTTGTGGTACTTATCTCAGAATTAAAGAAGCAATCAAAACGGCAGCTAAAACATCAAACGCTAAATAGGAAAAGACTATGAAAAATATAAAATCACACAGTAGAAGAGATTTCTTACGGTCTTCTGCATTGGCAGGTGGTGGGCTCATGCTGAGTTTTAGTTGGTTAGTCAATGCTCAAGCTGCCGACAAAATGGCTACAATGAATTTGCCAGACCAATGGAATGAACTCAACGGTTATATCAAAATTACACCCGATAATGTTATCAAAATTATTTGTCCAAATCCCGAATTTGGTCAAAATGTCATGACTTCGCTCCCGATGATGGTAGCCGAAGAATTGGACGTAGATTGGAAAAACGTGGTCGTAGAAATGGGACCACACGATAACGTAAAATTAGGAATGCAATTCACAGGCGGTAGTAATTCTGTAAGAATGTACTGGAAACCTTTGAGAAACGCAGGAGCTTCGGCAAGACAAATGCTTATTGAGGCGGCGGCTCAGACGTGGGGCGTACCAGCCAGTGAAATTACAACCCAAGCAGGTGTTTTGTCGCATTCAAGCGGAAAATCGGCAAAGTATGGCGAAATGGCGAGCAAGGCGGCTACTATTCCCGTTCCGAAAGAAGTACAACTAAAAACGCCAAAAGATTTTTCTATCGTTAGTCATTCAAAGAAAAATACAGAAGGAGTAAAAGTAGTTACGGGAAAACCGCTTTTTGGCATAGATTATAAAGTTGACGGAATGCTCATTGCCATGATTCAGCATCCGCCTGCTTTTGGGATGAAACTCAAATCCTTTGATGCTTCCCAAGCTTTAAAAATGCCGGGAATCAAGGATATTTTTAGCTTCAAACTCTATGACGATGGTTTTGAACAAGGTGGTTTTGATACCCGTACTTCCAACGAAATGATTGCCATTGTGGGTAAATCTACTTGGGAAGTAATGAACGCTCGTAAAAAAATCAAAGCCCAATGGGAACCCACTGGCGACATCAAAGAAACCATGATGGGACGAGGGGGAAAAAGAGAAGTAACCATTCCAGGAAGGTTAGAAACCACAAGCGACCAATTGGCATTAATGGCTGAATATGCTAAAAAACCAGCACAGCAATTAAGAAAAGATGGCGACCCAGAAACGGCTTTCAAAAATGCCGCTCTGGTGATTGAACGGACTTATAACGCTCCGTTTTTGGCCCATAATACCATGGAGCCGATGAACTTCTTCGCCCATGTTTCAGAAGATAAAGCTTTGGTAGCTGGGCCTTTACAAGCACCGGGCTGGATGGAGCCAACACTTTCAAAAATCTTGAATTTACCTGCCGATAAAATAGAGATTCAGATGACCCGTATGGGCGGTGGTTTTGGTCGTAGAGCTTATGGGCAATATGTGTACGAAGCGGCTCGCATCTCTCAACGCCTGAAAGCTCCTGTCAAATTGATTTATACCCGTGAAGACGATATGACTTACGGCATCTATCGCCCGATGTACACGGCTACTTACCGTGCGGCTTTAGACGCAAACAAAAACCTGATTGCTTTTCACGTAAAAGGGGGCGGTATTCCCGAAAATCCTATTCATGCCAATCGTTTCCCTGCTGGTGCGGTGGATAATTATTTGGCTGAGGCTTGGGAAATTCCTTCTAATATTACCATTGGGGCTTTCCGAGCACCTCGCTCAAACTTCAACGCTGCGGCCGAACAGTCATTTTTAGACGAAGTAGCCGAAGCGATGGGCAAAGACCCAATCGCCTTTCGTCTGGATTTATTGAAACGTGCCAAAGAAAATCCAGTAGGTAAAAACAACGAATACGATGCCGACCGATACGCTGGCGTATTGGAATTGCTTAGAGAAAAATCGGGCTGGGACAAACCCGAAAATAAGGGTAAAAAGCGTGGTGTAGCCGCTTATTTCTGTCATAATTCTTACGCTGGTCATGTGGTGGATATAGTCATGCGTGACGGTCAGCCTTATGTTGAAAAAGTGACCAGTGCCATTGATTGCGGTATTGTCGTAAACCCCGATGCCGCCAAAAACATGGTACAAGGAGCAGTTGTGGATGGCATCGGTAATGCGTTTTACGGGGCATTGACCCACAAAAACGGAGCAGCCGAACAAAGTAATTTCCATAATTACCGCATCATTCGTCATAACGAAGCACCCAAAGAAATAGACGTTCATTTTGTACAAAACAACATCGACCCAACGGGTCTTGGCGAGCCGCCTTTCCCTCCTGTGTTCGGAGCTGTTGCCAATGCTTTGTATAAATCTACTGGTAAAAGGTATTACAATCAGCCTTTTGGTACTGATGCTACAAAATTGTAGTCTGTTAGTGGGTGTTACCTTAATTTATTCAACAAAAATGGCTTCCTCAACTAAGGAAGCCATTCAAATCTATCTCTAAACCACTTGTTATTTCTTCTTCAGTACACCATTATCATCATAGCACTTTAGTCAAAAACTTATACAATTCGTGCTTATGAATGGTAAAATCCTTTTCGAGGGTTTCAAACGCCGAGCGTCGTCGCTCATGAATCATCGCTACTTTTTGGTCAAACAAAAAAGCTTTTCCTTGTGCATATTCAGCAAATTCAGCTTCTTGATGAAGAATTCCAATAGCAAGATCTTCTATTTCTTGTTCTGCTTTGGTAAAAAGTGTCAGGTAATGATTGGCTTGTAGAGTCACCTCACTATTGGTATTTCTATCCAAAACCTCCCGTAAAGTTTTTACAAAAAACTTTATCTCATCGGCGTAAAACGTCAAAGACTCAGCCCACTTGGTATTTTCGTGATGGCATAATTCAAATTTCATCGTTTCCATAGCCTTAGATTATTGGTAAACTAAATCGTTTTAATCCATAATATGTGTCATAAACTCATAGAAATCATGCTTAGTTGTCAGAAAATCGCGCTCTAAAGCATGGTACCTAATTCTAAAATTACGATGTTTCAAAAAGTGTTCTTCCCCTAATTGAAAATCCTTTTGCTGACTTTCAAGGCCAAACAAAAACTCCTCATGTTCTATTGCTTTCAATAATTCGAGGGTTTCTAAACGTTGCTGTCCAAGTCGCTCTTCCAGCACAATCCATTCATCTTGTAATACTTTCGACAAATTGAGGGCTTGGAGGCGTTCGAGCCAGCTATCGAAATATTGAATTTCCTCTTTAAAAAACACTAAACTTGATAACCATTGTTGGTTTTCTCGATGATACAGTTGAAATTTCAACGAACCTTCCGCTTGTATGTATTGAGCAGTTTGCATGTCTTTTATGTTTTTTACTAATTCAAAGTTCCTTTTTTTCTTTGATACTTGTTATAACATTCATCATAACAACAACTGATAAAAATCAAATCTTATGAGGTTGATGAAAAACGGTTTTCTATAGCAAGAAAACCGTTCTATACCCCAAACTAACAAGTAAAAATTTTGGCTTAAAGTGCTTTGCACAAAAAGCGATATAAACGATGTTTTGTATCTAAAAAGGTTTTTTCAGTCTCTTGAAAACGTTCTCTAATGCCCACATGGCGGCTATAAATTTCTTCGCCCAACAAAAAGTCTTTGCCTGTAGCGTCGTCGTCAAAACCCCACTCCTCCTCAATAATCGACTGTGTTACACCTTCGATAGTGCTTTGTAGGTTGCTAAGCTCACGTTCAAAAATAAATATTTCATTACTTATTTCTAAGCTTGTATTCTTTTCTTTTACGTTGCTCAATAGGCCAGAGAAATACGTAATTTCATCTTTATAAAAACTTAAAGACGTTAACCAAGTACTATTTTCACGATGGTAAAATTGATATTTGAAAGTACGGTCAACTTCGAGGTTGGTGGTAGTTGTCATCTTATTGGTTTTCTTATGTTAAAATGTTTTGTTATAAGCTCTGTAAATCAATTGATTACTCTACAAAGGTATATGGTTGTTGTAAGTTCAAACAGGATGAATATCAGCTAAAATCATGACTTTTGTTGCCCTACAAATCTTTTTGATAGATATCATCATAAATCACCAAACTCCCAAATTCGTCGACATCGACAGTAATGTAAGTAATAAACAATTTGGTGGGTTTATCCACATCAAGGGCCGTTGAACTCACATTGGTATCAAATCGCTTTTGAACAAATTCGTCTACCAAATTGCGGTCTTGAAACAAAATAGTAGCCAATTCATAAGGTTTTTCTATCCGAATACAAGCATTGCTCAAATAGCGTTTATTTTTCCGAAATAAGTCTTTTCGATTGGTATCGTGCAAATACAAAGGATAAGGGCTTTTGAAATCGAATTTGACAATTCCTAATGAGTTATCACAACCTGCCACTTGCCTTACCGAATAAGGAAATTTCGTTTTGGATAGCTCTGCCCAGTTTACGGTACTAGGTTCTATCACTTCTCCTTTGGTGCTTAATAACTGATAACCATTATTTTCAAAAAAAGTAGGGTCTCGCTGTTGTACAGGCAACAGCTCGTTGATGGCCATATCTTGAGGTACATAAAAGTAAGGGAAAAAGGTAATCTGGTCGATTTGTGTACAAAGGGTTGGTGTGGGTGTGGCGGGTTTTCCGACCACCGTTTTCATCCGAATTAGCAAGCTGTCACGGTCGTACATCGACAACGATGCCGAAGGAATATTAATCATGATATACCGCTGATTATCAAGGCAATTTAGTACTCTCCAACGGTTCAGATTGATAATCAGTTGTTTTCTTAAACGGCTGAGTGGAATAGACAATTTGCCCATTGTGGCAGGCCCCAAAATACCATCTGGCACCAAGTCGTACAAAGATTGATAGCCTTTAAGGGCATTCAAGACTATTCCTTCTCGTTGTTTTTCGGCCAAATCTACATTAGGCAAAAAACCCAGATACATTAGTTTTCTGATGAGTTCTTGGTTTTCAGCGAGGTTTTTTGTGTAGAAAATAGCTGGCTCACGAAAGTCGTCTTTTTCTAAAAATTGATTCAACCTTACCAACAGCTTTTGGGTAGATTGATACCCATACGACTGTGGTTGCAAATAAGACAGCACATCCAACACGCTTCCTGTCTGGTAAGTATTGGCCAATACCAACGGCGGGGTCAAACAATGATTCTGATAGCCCAAGCCATTGTACGATAAATCTATATTTCCTATACCATTGGCAATATCACGATAAAAAGACAGCATGGCATGCGTAAGCACTACTTCGTATTCAAGGGTAGGGTAGCTTTGCCCTGTCAGATAAGCAAAATGGTAATTATCTTTGTTGAGTCCATAATCAGAAGCCTTGATTAGTACCGACAAAAACTCATCTTTATAATGATTGTTGGTTTCTTGCCAAGCCTGTTGATAATTGATTTTTTCATAGAAATACCTAATATCTTCGGGGTTTTCGATTTGCCATTGTTCTGCAAAAGTTTTGTCAGAACAAAGCCGATTGACAAGCGTTTTGAGCGTTTCGTTGGGCTGTTTCTCTGTTTGCCCATTTACAGAAAACACCGTCGGTAGTAATACTATAAGCCATAGTATCGACGCAACAAAAGTTTGTTTGCGTAGTAAGGAGTATCTCAACAACATTATTGATATAGAGTTTAGTAGGCTTTTATTTTGATAATATGAGGGTTTGGCTTTTGTACACACACTACAAAACCCAAACCTTGTACTTTCCCTTTAAATAAAGGCTTCGTTGTTGATAGGTTCTATCAAAGCTAAATTATTTTTTATTAGCTCTATGGATGTACCGCCGCTGTGTCGCCAACATTCTTTCCCATTCTTCAAAATCAAGAATGTCGGAATTTGTACTACCTTAAAAGTTTTTGCTACCTCTGGATTATTCTTCACATTTACAGAAAGGTAGCTGGCAATGCTTGGGCTGTCTTTCTTCAATTGTTCAAAAACGTCCAGCCCATCTTTTTGCGATTCATAGAATAGCATCAAGACTGGTATTTGTACGTGATTTGCCATAACATAATTATTTTATTTATCCCCTGTTTTATCAGCAAAGATGATAGTTATTGAAGGCTATCAGAATGAGTTTAGCAGGTCAAAAGCATGACTTTAATCAGTTGACTTATTGCTGATTAAAGTCAGAAAAAGGTATGAGCAGACTCACCTATCAAGTGTGTTTTTTCAGCCACCTTTGATTACATAAAACTTTGGAAACCATGAAAATAATCCTTCTGCCTACCGACTTTAGTGCCAATGCCAAACACGCCGCCAACTTTGCTGTATCATTGGCCGAGCTTATCAATGCCAAAATTGTCATACTTCATGCGTATGCTCCACCTGTATCTACCACTCCGTTTGTGATTCCTTTACCACAACAAGGACTTATGCAGGAAGCCCTCGAAGAAACCAAAGATGCCTTGGAAGAATTTAAGCAATTTGTGACCCAACAAACCTCTGCCGAAATTGAAACCAAACTGGTATTTGGCAATGCCGTAGATAATATTATAGAAGCTACCGAAAAACTAGAAGTGGATTTTGTTGTAATAGGAAGTATTGGTACGGGGGGTATTTTGTCTAATATTTTTGGGTCTACTGCCCTGAGTGTTGTCCAGAAAGCACAAATACCTGTATGGGTAGTACCACAAAATGCCAAAATTCAAAATATCAAAAATGTATTATATACCACCGATTTGGAAGGTGATGAAATAAGCTGTATCAATAAATTGATAAAAATTAGCGAACTACTGGGTATCGAGCAAACCAAAGCCGTACACGTCAAAGAGTATTTAACACCCGAGGTATTCCCGTCTAGCGACATTATTGCTATGCTAGAAGAAGAGTATCAGGGCGAACGTATTGTGTTCAGGAATTTGCACCGAGACGATACCATTACGGGTATAGATACCTATATCAAAAATCAAAAACCCGATGCGGTGGTGGTTGCCCAACGCCCCAAAGGATTGCTAGAAAGGCTTTTTCGTGAAAGTGTTTTGAAACACTTAACTCTTACCAGTCAAATTCCGTTGTTGGTTTTACAGAAAAAATATTGATTATAACAAACATGGTTGACGAAGTTTTCGTCAACCATGTTTGTTATAATCAATATTTCGGCTTTTGTTATAGCCCACAGAGATAGACATAGCTGAAAAGGTATAAAAAAACATCAGTTATAAACCGATGCTTTTTTTGTGGCTCTCTATCTACTAATTGTTTAGCCTAAATATGGGTAATAAACACGGGAACTTTCAAGTTTTTCAGCAACTCTTCGGAGGCACTTTTATGCAATAGTCTGGATAAAACATTACGTCCATACGCTCCCATTACCACAATAGAAGTTCGGTGCGTATTGATATAATCGGCTAATTGTTCGCCCGCATTTCCATGAGGTAAAATCTCGAAAGAAACACGTTCGGCCTGCTTTTTGATAAAGTCTGTAAAAGCTTCTTGTTTGGGGATAGCCAAAGAATCATCGCTTTCGGCCACCGATACCACCGTAAAGTCATTGTACCTTTTGGCAGGAAACAAGTACAAAAACTGTTTGATAGCAAATACCGACGAAGCCGAACCATCGTAAGTCAAGGTAATGTGATGAATCGGGTCGGGGTCTTCGGGTACAATCATAACGGGACATTCTGTACCTTTCAGCAATTCTTTGATAAATCTATTATTGGCTTTTTCTTTGTCTTCTGTAAAAGATACTTCACCCCCAACCACAATAATATCGGCAAATCTACTTTCTTGGACGAGGTCATAATCAGGAATACCCATATCTTTTACCACTTCGTAATGTGGATAAAACTCTTTACAATACCATTCAAATTGCTGTATGCTTTGGTCGAGTTGCTCTTCTTCTTCCTTAGCCAATTTTAACATTGGGCTAATATCAAAATAAGGCTGCCCTTCCAAAATCGTAGCAGATGCTCCGTAGCGATAATACAAATCATGTAAAAATACCCCCGTAATAACTGAACCACTATCTTTGGCCAATTGGATGGCATAATTTACAGCTCCTTTAGAAAAGTTCATCCCATCGAATGCGACTATCACTTTTTTCATAATAGATTATTGTTTAGGTTTAATCAATACCCAAAGCTACGCCTTTCGGCCATCCATTAAAATGATGATAATCACACCATTACAAAACAGTAATTATATAAATCTATGAGAAATATCAGATATTAAATACCTGATGCTGAGCAGGAATATATACTTCGTTGAAGCCCTTTTTTATGAGTTTTCTTTTAAAATGTTCTTGTACTTGGGGTTCGCCATGTACCACAAAAAACTGCTGTACTTGCTTGGGGTCTTGGCAAGCCAAAAACTGTGAAATATCTTCATAATCGGCATGAGCCGACAAGCTTTTGATTTCGGCAATGGTGGCATTTACACGGTATTCTTCCCCAAATATTTTCACTACGTCGGGTCTTAATTTTAGGCGGCCACCCAGCGAATTGGGTTCACAATACCCTGCCAGTAAAATTGTGTTTTTGGGATTTTGAATATTGTTGGCTATATGGTGTTTGACACGCCCTGCTTCGGCCATCCCCGACGCCGAAATAATGATACATGACTCTTTTTTCTGGTTGAGTTCTTGCGATACTTCCTTTTCGGTAATATATCGTAGCGTCGGAAAATCAAAAGGATTTTCGTCTCGTTCCATATACCTAAGTAACTTTTTGTTAAAACATTCGGGGTGATTGTAGGTGATTCGGGTGGCTTCGGTAGAAAGTGGGCTATCGACATATACATTGAGGGCCGGAATCGTTGCACTTTCAATAAGCCGATTCAACATGTACACTAGCTCTTGGGTACGCCCTACACTAAAGGCTGGAATGATAAGTTTGCCGTCTTGCTCAACACAGGTTTTATAAATCAGTTTTATGACCTCCGTTTCCGAAATCTGCACCTCATCGTGTAGCGAATCGCCATAGGTGGATTCACAAATAATCACATCGGCTTGCGGAAATTCGGCCGGTGATTTGAGAATTGCATCGTTATAACGGCCTATATCGCCCGAAAACGTGATTCTTTTTATTTCATCGTCTTCTTTGATACGAAGATTGACTACGGCCGCACCCAAAATATGACCTGCTTCGGTAAATTTCAACTGAATATCATCGGTTATTTGAATCCATTCATCTAGGTCGACAGTCGTAAAACGCATCAAACAGCACATTACGTCGTGGGTATCGTAGAGTGGGCTAATAGCCGATTTATTTTGGTCTCGACGCTTTTTGTTCAAAAATTTAGCATCTGATTCCTGAATATGAGCTGAGTCGAGCAATAGAATTTGGGCTAAATCTTTGGTAGGGTTAGTACAATATATTTTGCCTTTGTATCCTTCCTTTACCAGCTTCGGAATCAATCCCGAGTGGTCGATATGGGCGTGCGACAATACCATATAGTCTATTTCGGCAGGTACAAAGCCCCATTCTTTGTTCAAGCTCTCGGTTTCGACACCACGCCCCTGAAACATACCACAGTCGAGTAATAGCTTTTTGCCATTTTTGAGCGTAATCAAATGTTTACTTCCTGTAACCGTTTGAGCAGCTCCGTGAAATGAGATTTTCATAGCCTTTTTTGAAGTAAATATAAGGGCTTACTTCAAAAAGCATCCTTTTCATAATCAATAAAAAACATGACAATGATTAATATATTTCTATTTTTTCTTTATTAAGAACTATTTCTCTGTATATATTTTATAAAAGTCATGATTCTTCTGATCATTTCACAATCGGATAATTGTCAAGCTAAGCTTATCTCAGAGCTTTTACCGAAAACCCTTGTTTCTTTAGCAGTGCTATTAGCCCTTGTGTACCGCCCAAATGTCCTGCACCAACAGCAATAAACGTTGGCTTTTCCCGAACTACTTTGGTTATTCTAGGTATCCAATTGAGGTTACGAGTAATTAATAAATTTTGCTCAAATTCTTTATTCATCGAAGACGAACTTAATAGATCATTGTGTAAAGCTTCCACATCCTGTTTTTTGTAATCCTGAAGCATCCGCTGAAACTCGGACTTATTGTTTTGCCAATCATCTACCATTTTCACCAACATTAAGTCGGCTTGTTCTGCGTAACTCAATTTATCCAGTGCATCAAACTGCTCTTGTACTGTTTCTAAGCCCAATAATTCCTTTTTTTGTTTTTGAGCCATTGATGTAAACGTAGACTCATAGCTTTGTATTGGACATCCTAGTAGCTTGGGAATTGTCATTGAGCTGAGAACAAAAGGCTTCATTTTGGGAATTTTATCAATGTTTATCTGCATCGAATCTTTAAAAAACTTAGCTACTTTGGTATAGTTGCTAGCCGATAAAATACTTGTTAAGGTAACACCATCTTGCATAAACATTCTTTTTTGCATTTCTACCATCATCGACGGGTCGTCCATGTCTAATTCAAGATATACTTGTTGACTCTGTTCAAATTTCTGTTTGGCCACATCCGACAGCATAAAATCCTGTGAACAAATAGCGTGAATCGTACCATACAAATACGACGGCTGTGTTAGTCCATTGCCTGATATTTCCCAAAGCAATGAATTAGAGGCTTTTTGTGCATAAATTTTGGTTAACAATAACGAGCTGATTACTAAACCTAAACAGAGAAATTTTACAGAATTAATCATGATTTTTAACATTATTAAGTGATACATAATAGAACACAAAAGCAACCAAAAAACCAATAGGTAAACCCATCCAATAGCTTTTGATAATCCAACCTAGCACTGCCCCAAACACCAAACCTACCAATAAATAAACCGAAGCCTGTGCATCGGGGTCAAACTTATAGTGTATCACGGTATGATTTCTGAGAGCCAAATAATGTTTATCGAACAAGCTGCTATCGGCCGAAGGTGTAGCCGGAATAGCCTCGATGGTTTGGCGAATCAAGCCCATTGTTTCTTTTTTAATAGACTGATTCAGAATCGATTGATTCACTTTATTAATAACTTTAAACAACTGTACAATTTTATACTTTTTCTTTTCAGTATTAGAAAAATGTTCGGATTTACTGGTCAAAAGACCTTTGAGCATATCAATATTCATGGTATTTAAGGGCAACAGTTACATAAAAACACAAAGGTAATTAGTAAACCGACGTTATCCTTGTTCGTCCAATTCTTCAAGTAATATTTGTAGCCTATCAAGGTGCTTGCCGTACAATTTACGAATATAGCTTTTTACAAAAAAATAGACAAAAGGCAAACCTATCAGGGCAATGATACTTGCTATTTTCAGGCCGTTTACTAAGGTGTGCAAACCATAATAAGCCCCTAAAAAAAAGGAGATTGGCGTTAGCAGTAAGTTGACATAGTAATAAAGTTTGATAAACTGCTTGAACTGAAGTATCAGGTTTTGAAGTGATACTTTCAACGATAAATCCGACTGACCAAAAGCATTAAGTTTTTTTAATACACCATAAAAAGAAAACAACAAAGTTACAATCAGAATCAAGCCAATACCTGCATATAGCCGAAACTGCGACGGTTCGTTTGCTTGAAAAATATAATATCCTAAAAAGGGAATACACACCAGCCCTACCCATATTTCTATCATGATATTCCGTTTGAGCTTGTCCACTATATTGAGTGATTTTTGACGAGCCATTAGCATAATCTGCTCAGCATCAAACGAGGTTTGAGGACTGTTCTGGGCTTGTTGCCAGATATTTTTCAGGTCATCTAATTCCATTTTTTGTTGCTGTAAAATAATTGGATATGTCTGTTTCTCATCGATAATGATAGATTGGATGATTTTGGCAAAATTGTCTACTATTTTAGTTTTTTTTCATCAAAACCCTTAGTTTTTCCCTAATTCTGGTCATCTTGACTCGTACATTATTGATTGTAATACCCATGATTTCGGCAATTTCATCGTTACTTTTTTCTTCAAAATATAACATCAAAATCGCTTTTTCTATATCCGACAACTCGACAATGGCACGATTGAGCAACGCTAACTTTTCTTCTAATTCGGTATCGGGTTCGTTGTCGGCCAATTGCCCACTAAACTCATCTATTGATGTTTGGCTTGGTTTTCGGCTTTCTTTTCTCAGGTCTGAAATCGCCACATTAAGGGCTATTTGATAAATCCATGTCGAAACCTTTGACTCGTGCCTAAACTTTGGAAATGCCCGCCACAATTGTACCACTATTTCCTGAAACAGGTCTTTTTTATCGTCGGGGTCACGACGATACATACCACAAACTTTGTGGACAATACCCTGATGTTCCTTGAGATATGTAGCAAACTGTTTTTCGAGCGTCACTGGCTAGTATTTTTATAATAGGTCGTTATTGTTTTGGTAGAATTACAAGGAACAGCATTTTTATCAAAAAATTATGACAAAGAATCTATTTCTATAACCAACTGCATGACTATATCGAAGCTAGAAGCCTATATTAAAAAAATCCTTATTCCGAGCCGTGTTTCAGAGGTTTTTATTCAGTAACCAATAAAAAATATAGCTTCAGAAAACAAAATCCTCAGCTTACACCGAGGATTTTGCCTAACCTTATTCCCAAGATATTTTAACTTTTGTAAGAAACAAATACATTTACCAATAGGAAAATACTCAGTTATAGATAGCTATTAACTAAAATACTCTATCAACAAAATACGTTCGGTTTTGTCGGTTACCTTAAAGCGGTCGTCTACTCGCTGGCCAACAACCCACATTACCGAACCGTTGGAAGTCAACAAAAAGGTTTCTTTTTTAAGATTTAATGGCACTTTTAAGTCGGTCAAAAAATCACTTATTAATTTCTTTTTGTTCATTCCTAATGGGCAAAACCAGTCGCCTTCTTTGTATTTACGCAATTGTAACGGAAAACGCACCTTATCGGCATCCAAACAAGCATATTTTTTGGCCACAGGGACTTTGTAACCTTCGGGTTTGTCAAAAGCCTGAAATACCAACTGGAAATTTTCGGTATTTGCTTTTGTTGCACCAGCTTCTATCACCAAACTTTCAAATACCTTGAGATTTTTGGGCGTAATCACCAGCTCGGTACGGTCTTTGACCAACTCGTGTGTTGGTGAAAGAAAGCTACGTCCTGGTTCTTTATCAAAAGCACCAAAAATTTCTTGACATTGCTGATAAGTAAAATGAAAAGGTTTTAGTAATTCGGCCAGTTTAATGACAGGCTGCGAAAGGGTTTGGATAGCCTTATAATTCACAAACTGCACACGGCCATCCGACCACACAATTTGCTTGCGGAGGAGTTCTATTTCTTGGTAAAAAATTTCTTCTACCGCCTGAATCCGCTCGACAGTCTGCTGAATGGTTTGCTCCAAATTTGGGTTAATCTGTTTGAGCAAAGGCACAACCTCATTACGAATCAAATTACGTTGGTATTTATTAGATTCGTTAGAAGAATCTTCACGCCAAATAATTTGGTTTTCAACAACATAATCAAATATTTCTTCTTTTTCGGCAAACCAAATCGGGCGGATAATAGCACCATTTTTAATTTGAATACCATGCAAACCCGCAATACCAGTTCCTTTGGTTAGATTCAACAAAACGGTTTCTAAAACGTCATTTTGGTGATGTGCCGTTGCAATATAATCGTATCCGTGTTCGGCTCTGAGCTTTTCAAACCACTGATAACGCAACAAACGAGCCGCCATTTGAATAGAAATCTTCTCATTTTCAGCAAATTCGGCTGTTTGAAAAGTCGTTACAAAAAAAGGTACTTTGTATTTGATAGACAACTTTTTTACAAAAGTTTCGTCTTCATTGGACTCCTCTCCTCTTAGTCCAAAATTACAGTGTGCAATAGCAAAATCTAATTTGGCTTTGCTAAATAAATCACACATTACAACTGAGTCCATTCCGCCGCTTACAGCCAAGATAACTTTATCGGAAGAATTAATCAGATTTTGTTTGTTAATAAACGTTAAAAACTCGTCAAGCATGGTTTTATTGGCTAATTTTGTAGCACTAAAATTATGCGACAAAGTTACTCTAAAATAAAGCAAATCGGGACAAATATCCGTAGGATAAAACAAATCGTAGCAAAGAAATCTAAACTTGCCTCCGATTCGTATGTCTTCTTGGGTGCATTCTTTATAATGTACACCTTACTTGGTAGCCATTCGGTACTGGCTCAAAATCAGGTAGAAATCATCAAAGCAGACAGTTTGGTTGGGCAAAATCAGCCTTTTATGCAGGTAAAAAAACTACTTGGAAATGTTGCTCTACGACAAGGCACTACCCTTTTGTACTGTACACAGGCTGTTTTGAACGAAACTACCAATATTTTGGAAGCTTATGGCAAAGTAAAAATTGTACAAGCCGATACAGTAACCATTACAGGCGATACCGCTTATTATTTTGGGAACAATCGCTTGGCCAAAATGAACGGACGTGTCAAACTCGACGACGGTACGATTATTTTAACAACCAAAAAATTAGATTACGACCTCAACAGCCATCTTGCTTTTTATAATACCAATGGCAAGATTATTGATAAAAAAAGTACCCTAACTAGCCGAGAAGGCTATTATAATACTGTCACCAAGCTTTTCGATTTTAAGTACAATGTTAAGGTGGTTGATAAGGATGGTTCACTAACAGCCGATTCGCTACGGTACAGTAGCTTGTCGAAAGAGGCTTTTTTTATAGCCCCTACCCTTGTTGTAAACAAGCAAGACACCACCTACGCCAACCCAGGTAGCCAATATAATACGGTGAATAAGATTGCCAATTTGAAGGGGCGTTCTACGGTAAAAACTGACGATTATGTCATGACAGCCGATACAATGATTTATGACCCTCCAACCGAAATTGGGGTAGCCAATGGCAATATTGTATTTGTTTCTAAAAAAGATAAAGCCATCCTTACAGGCGAACATGGGCGTTATTCTAAGCGGACAGGTGTTACAAGGGTTTTCGGAAGAGCATTATTGAAAAATATTTTTGAAAACGATACCCTTTTCCTAACAGCCGATACCTTGGTATCGCTGGATAATAAGGAAACAAAAACCAAAAAGTTGTATGCCTATAAAAAGGTATTTATTTATAAAACAGATTTGTCGGCACGGTGCGACTCGCTGAGCTATAATGTATCTGATTCGACAATTTATTTTTATCAGAAACCAATTCTGTGGAACAACAAGAATCAATCTGAGGCCGATTCTATCAATGTTTTGTTGAAAAACAACAAAATTCATTTAATGAATATGAAAGGTAAATCTTTCGTGATTTCGGTAGATACCCTTACCAACTTTAACCAAGTAAAAGGGCGAAAAATTGTTGTTAATTTCAATAACGATGCCAAGCTTGAAAAAGTAAGCGTAGATGGCAATGGCGAGAGTATCTATTTTGCTATTGATGAAAAAAATACCCTTACAGGTATGAATAGGGTGCAGTGTAGCAAAATGAATATGCTTTTTGCCAAAAATAAAATTGCAAGAATTGCTTTTTTGGGCAAGCCCGATGGCAAATTTATGCCTCCCAAAGAACTCAAAGAAGACGACAAAGAATTGGATGGCTTTAAGTGGAAAATCACCGAAAAACCAACCAAAGAAAGTATTTTGAAAAGAGTGGCAGCAGTAATTCCTCCTGAAATTAAACCAACTGCCAAAGACTCTGTCTCAGCAACAAAAAAGGTAGAAACAAGTACAAAAAAACCTTTGGCTAAAAAAATCATTAAAAAATAGGTAAAACTTTCAAATTTGAAATATTTTACTATATTTTTGTCAAAAAGCAAGTTTTCAGATTTATTGTGTAAAACTGAAAAAAAAATTCAAAATGAAGCAACCTTTTGTCATGTTTTAGAGTCTTTATATAAAAGTTCGCATGATTATTGCTGTTAATTAGTACAAGCTAAGTTGAGCATATAAATTTATCTGACCTACTTAGGCTTTTCGATTCAATCATACCAACACCATAATATGCTGGTATAGCTCAATAAATGTTCAAACAATATTTTGATTTTAAATGGAATGAGACCTCTACCAAAATACATACAGGCATTCGTAATTGTGACAACCTTGTTGTCGACAATTGGTGCGTTTGCCCAAACAGAAAACAAATATAAAAGTCGCTTGGATATTAAGCCCAAGCAAAAAACTACTACGTCGGTATCGTCGTTACGAAAATCTACATTTAGTTATTTTCAACCTTATCATAATGCCCTCGACAGAGGTATAAATGTACAACGTGCAACTGCTATTAATCAGTATTTTGCGTCGTCGTTGTTGCAGTATAACAATAATAAAAATACCAACAAACCAGAAGTAGCCATTACCGCTAATAGTATGGTAGAAAATAGTAGAGCTGAAGAATTTATTAATATAGAGGATAAACTTTTTACGAGCGACAAACTATGGGTTTCTAATATTTACCCTAATCCAGCCGATGAACATGCAGATGTCGAATACAGCATTTCCTCGCAAGTTAGCGAAGTAAAAATTACATTCTATAATATTTTAGGAAGTGAAATTAAAGAATCATTTCTGGAAAAAGACCAAAGAAGAGCAAGGATTTCTACCAAAGAATGGCCTAATGGAATTTACCTCTACCAGCTTACCGCCGACGGTAAATCATTGGTAACCAAAAAGTTATTGGTAAGACATCAATAATAATATTAAAAAGTGTTAAGGGTTTGAAAAGAGGTTGTCTTTATAAGGCAACCTCTTTTTTTGTACCTGTATTGATTAATGCCTGATGGATTTGTAAAATCTGAGGAATAAGAGGAGTAGCATCATCGTTTTGAATAATGATATCGGCAAAAGCCTTACGCTCTTCATCCGATGATTGCCTATTAATGATATTTTTGATTTCTTCTTCCGAGCGTCGGTCTCGCTGTAAAACCCTTTTGATACGCAGGGCGGTTGGGGCTATTACTACAATAACTTTTTGAAAATTATTGCCATTGCCTGCTCCCTTCAATAAAGCAGCTTCGTATAATAAATAAGGTGCTTGGCTATTTTGGGCTATCCAATTACGGGCATCTTGCCTTACAGCAGGATGAATTAAGGCATTGAGTTGTTGTAATAAGTCGGGATTACCGAATACCTGCGAAGCTACCCACGAGCGATTGTAAACTCCAGAGCTGGTGTAGGCATCTGTTCCTAACAGAGCTGTAATGGCCTGTTTGAGGGTATCGCTTTCATTAACAAGTAATTTAGCTCTTGTGTCGGCATCATAAACGGGGATACCCAATAAGGCAAACACTTTGCATACAATGCTTTTTCCCGAACCAATGCCCCCTGTAATACCTATTACTTGAGGAGTCCCAAGGGTATTGTTGTCTAGCATAGCTATTTATTTTAACAATTCAGAAACCTCAAAACTTACTGTAACTCTTTCTTTATTAGACTTTATATTGGCATTTTTGGGAAGCGGAATTCTTATTTCATCATCAAAGTTTTCTTGAATTCTACGACCAGGAACTTTGACATACAGGTAATCGCCAAGTTCGTTGAGCGTACCTTCGGGGCCCTCAACAGCAATAGTTCTGGGATTGACATTGATAACACTCGATACCACGTAGCCCTCTTTTAAAGGAATATTGAGGCTATCTACCTTGAGAATAAGGTTACGTTTTACACGTTTATCAAATTCGATTTCAAAGCGGTCGGCTACTACGTAATTCACCTTTACATCTTTGATATATTCGGCAAGCGAATCGGTAAGCGAGCCAGTATTTAAAAACTTGGTTTGAAGCGGCTTGTTGATAGCATAATAAATGGGGGTTACATCCAATGCCAAGGCTTTACGAAGCAAATTCCATCCATTGCCCGAAACATTCACCGAAATTTTCTCAGGAAGAGGTTGAATAGGAATATACAGCGAGTCGTTGTAGGTAAAACGAAGTGGAAAAGAAATTTTTTGTGTGTACCCTTCTTTATTAAGAGCATTCATCACCCAAAAAATCATGGCGGCTATAATACTCAGAAATACCGCATTAAAATCAGTTTTGAAAGTATTGGGTTTCATTTTGAATATGTTGAATGTCAGTAATATCGAGACTTTATTCCAAAAATTGAGCTTTAGACTAGCTTAGCCTAAAGCTCAAAAGCCTCATAGCACTCAAAATAGCGATGCTTATTCAGCACTTAACTGTGAAGACGCATCTTTTGAAATAGCCGTTTTGAGGAATACCATACGAACACCTTTGCTTGAATCAACTTCAAGGATAACTGTTTTGTCACGAACCGTTACAATTGTACCATGCAAACCTCCGATAGTTACTACTTTATCACCTGCTTTTAGGTTATCAACATAATTTTGCTGATCCTTTTGCTTTTTTTGTTGTGGACGAATCATAAAGAAATACATGATAACAAACATACCACCAATCAAAAATAAAGAAGACATTCCGCCTGCTCCAGCCTGTAAAAAAATGTAATTGAACATAATAGTTTTTTCGTTTTAAATAATAAATATTATAATTTACTGATAAATAATGTTTTAGGGTTGGTACAAATGTTTAATTTGTAAGCGGCTTAACGCTTGATTACTTCTACCTTAAAACTAAAAGTATTGTCGGATGGAGTGGTATTGGCATAAGCCGTAATGGTTTTATTTACCTTTCCTTCTTTATTTTTGCTATTAAATTTTACCTTAATAAACCCTTGATCGCCTGGCATTACGGGCTCTGTTGAATACGACGGGGTTGTACAGCCACACGAGGTACTTACATTGCTAATAACCAATGGCATATTACCTGTGTTTCTGAACTTATAAGTATGAAACACCGAATCGCCCTCGGTAATAGTACCCAAATCTACAAACTGTGTATCGACCTTCATTACAGGAAATCTATCGGCTGTAGGCTGTAGAGCAGCAGCTGAATCTGACAAAGCTTGGGCATTGTTTTTTTGTTTGTTTTGGCAAGCTACCAATGCCAACGAAGCCAAAGCAACAATAATTATCTTTTTCATGGTTGTTAAAGAATACGTAGTTAGAAAGACAAACAGTTGGCTAATAGCATATTAAAGAATATTTACTATCGACCAACTGTCTGTATTATTAGTATCTACTAAGCCTTTGCTTTGATTTGGCTCATCATATTTTCCACATCTTCGAGTAAGCGTTCAGCCTTTTCACGAGCCTCGTTTACTACTTTCTTTCCCTCCGATTTTGCCATAGTTTCAGGAATTTCCTTGCCCTCAATCAAATCTGTAATCAGATTTTGCAGTTGGTCACGATATTTCTGTAATTGAAATAATAGTTTACTACGGGTATTTTCTCCTTTGTCTGGAGCATACAAAATGCCCAAAGCAGCACCTACGGCGGCCCCCGTCATAAATGCCCAAAAGGTTTTAGATGATTTGCTCATGAGTTTGTTTCTTTCGTTGTTTAGATTAACCAGCTTATTTATTATCAATCAAACCACGTCCCGACTTACGAATAATTTGTTCCTCTTGAAGTTTTTGAGAAAGTACATCTAACAAACCATTGACAAACTGCCCAGATTTTGGGGTTGAATAATTTTTGGCTAGTTCAATATATTCATTGATAGATACTTTTACGGGAATACTCGAAAAATGAATTAGTTCGGCCAAGCCCATTTTCAAAATAATCATATCTGTCATTGCCAAACGGTCAGCTTCCCAGTTTTTGGTTTGCTCCATTACCATGTTCTCATACTCGTCGTCATTTTCTAAGGTCTGATTAAAAAGGTCAACAAAGTAATATTTATCTTCGTCCCAGTTCAATGCCAAAGGTTGTAATTCGAGCTCTTCGAGGCTATTAATCTTGAAGGTCTTGGTGGTAAGACTTTTGAGTACATCTTTATTTTCGCCCCAATTTAAGTCTTTTTCTTCAAAATACTCAACCACTAAGTGATGTTTGAGGATGAAAGTTTTGAGAATATAGACTACAATGGCCAAATCTTCCTCAAAAGTATGCTTTGTGGTGCGAAGGTACGACTGGAATTGATTATCTGGTAAAATTGCGTCTAAGAAAAGTTTGCGAATAAGATTTTGGTCGTCGTCGGTCCATTTTAAGTTGCGACGAATCACCTCTGTTTCTAGGGTAGGAAGGTTGCGAAGTGCTCTGATTACTTGGTTTTGGCCAAAACGAGAAGTTTTGTGCTCACTTTCCAACAAACGTCGTTGCTCGTCCCAAACAGACACATCTGTAATTTCTACTAACAACAATAATAGCTTCAAGTAATCATCATAAAGCCCTTCTACTTCTTCTACCATTTTGTGCGTAATACGAGCACGGTCACGCTTTACAGCGTCACGGTAAAGTGCTAAGGCTCTTTTTGCTGCATTTTTGGCATCGGCAGGAATATCTTCCTCTGAGACTTCTCCTTTAAATAATTCTTCAAAATGCAAATCAGCCAGCTTACGCAAGCCTTCTAGCTTGGGCATCTGTTCTTCTTTGGGAATCATTAAATCAAGGTTGGGCAAAAATTGTTCGGCTATATAATCGAAGGCTAATTGATAATTGGCTCTTTCCGATGTACGGAAGGCATATACAGTTTGGAATGCTTTTGTGCGGAGTAAGCGTCGGTTGACCATTGGAAATGCAAAGAACGTTTTTTTTGTTAATAAACATCGGGCTACTTAGCCTCGATAATCAGAATGCAAAATTAGTACTTTTTTAAGAAATTCTCAGTCTTGTTTCAAAAAAACCTTGTTTTTTTATGATAAATCTTCTTCTTACTAAAATTGAGAAGATGCGTATTTGTCATAATACTTCTGATCCTATCAAGGCTAAAATCCTATACATCTTGAGCAATACATTACCTTTGTGTGAAACTAATGCCATCCTACTTTGGTTTATTTTACATGAAAGCATTACAACATCTCAATAAGTATTTTCTCAAATATAAATGGTATTTAATCTTAGGTACATTATTTACTTTTATTTCTAATCTTTTTGGCGTTGTACCAGCCCAAATTGTGCGATATGCTCTTGATTTAGTCAAAGAAACCATTTCTCTTTATTTTCTGTACGATGGCTTTGGTTCACAAACTATTGTATATGAAACTTTTGCTTTTTCTATTTTACTGTATGGGTCTTTGATTTTGATTTTGGCTTTGCTCAAGGGGGTATTTTTATTTTTTGTACGCCAAACCCTCATTGTGATGTCTCGGCATATCGAATATGACCTCAAAAACGAGATTTATCACCATTATCAATCTCTACCTTTGAGCTTTTATCGAAAAAATAATACTGGCGATTTGATGGCTCGTATTTCTGAAGACGTGGGCAAGGTACGGATGTACGTTGGGCCAAGCTTGATGTATGGCCTCAACCTTATTTCGGTCTTTATTTTGGTGATTTGGTACATGCTTTCTGTCAATGCCAAACTTACTTGGTATGTACTGCTGCCTGTGCCTTTTTTGTCGGGAAGCATCTATTTTGTTAATACAATTATTATCAAAAAATCAGAGGAAATACAGGCTAATTTGTCTAAAATCTCTACGTTTGTTCAAGAAGCCTTTTCGGGTATTCGGGTATTAAAGGCTTTTGTACAAGAAGAACCTTCAACAGTAGCATTTACCAAACAGTCAAACCTTTATCGTGAAAAATCACTCGATTTGGTTAAGGTGGATTCATTGTTTACGCCTCTGGTTTCGATCTTGGCGGGTCTTAGTTCGGTTTTGGTTGTATATATAGGAGGGCAAGAAGTAATGGCAGGCCGACTTACGCCTGGAAGTATTACCGAGTTTATTATGTATGTATATATGCTCACTTGGCCCATGATTGCCTTGGGCTGGACAACCTCGCAAATCCAACGTGCGGCGGCTTCTCAACAACGTATCAATGAGTTTTTGAATATTAAATCGGAGATTGTTTCTGAAAAAAATATTGCCCAAGATATTCGAGGTGATATAACGATAAAAAATGTTCGTTTTACTTATCCCGATTCGGGAATTGTGGCTTTGCATGATTTCAATATGCAAATCAAATCGGGCGAATCTGTGGCTATCTTAGGTACAACGGGGTCAGGAAAAAGTACGGTAGCCAATTTGCTTTGCCGTATGTACGATGTCAACAAAGGTGGTATTTGGGTTGATGGTATTTCGATTAAAGACTGGAATGTCAACAGCCTTAGAGGGCAGATTGGCTATGTGCCACAAGATGTTTTCTTGTTTTCGGACAGTATCCGCAACAATGTGCGTTTTGGTACAGCCGAGATGTCGGAAGAACAAATCATTAAGGCTACCAAAGATGCTGATTTGTACCAAAATATCATGGATTTTCCTGAACAAATGGATACTGTTCTTGGCGAAAGAGGTGTTACCCTTTCGGGTGGACAAAAACAACGTTTGTCGATTGCCAGAGCAATTGCCAAAGAACCTAAAATTATTATTTTGGACGACTGCTTGTCGGCGGTAGATACCAAAACCGAAAACCAGATTTTGAATAATTTACAACATATTATGAAAGGTCGTACTTCGGTTATTATTTCGCATAGGGTTTCTTCGGCAAAATTGGCCGATAAAATTATCATGCTCGACAAAGGCTACATCATAGAACAAGGCACACACAACGAGCTAATGGCCCAAGAAGGTGCTTATAAAGAGTTGTACGAAAAACAACTTCAGACCGAAGAAACGAGCTTATAAAGAATATGAATTGAATCTAAAGAGGATATTTCGAAAGACGTATCCTTTTTAGATTGGTCAGTTCATATAATACAGATAGATGAAAAAGGTAAATTAGGTATATTTATAGCCAACTACATATATTTTCTAAAAACCTAATCATTGTATGCAACATACTGTTAAGCAAAAGATTTATAGGATTCTGGAGGTTACTCGGGGCAAAAAAAGTGGTATTACTTGGTTTTTCAATCTATTGCTACTTAGTATTATTTCGCTCAATACCTTAGCGATTGTACTACATTCTGTTAAAAGTATCCGTCATGAATTTGATACCATTTTCGTTGATTTTGAATATTTTTCAGTAGTTTTTTTTACAATTGAATATGTCATAAGGCTATGGGTTTGTACCGAAAATGAGCGTTACAAACACCCTATTTGGGGAAGGCTAAAATATATGCTTTCGGCAGGAGCAATTATTGATTTGTTGGCAATTCTACCATTCTATTTATCTCATTTTACCTCCGACACTGGCCTTATTAGGATTTTAAGATTATTTAGAATATTCCGTTTATTTAAGTTTTCGAGGTATGTACATGCCCTTAGGGTTATTGAGGGGGTGGTAAAAGAAAAACGTGAAGAACTTATTTTAAGCTTTGTGTTTATTTTATTTCTGCTTCTGATTTCGTCTTCGGTAATGTTCTATTTAGAAAACCCTGCTCAGCCTCGTGTTTTCTCTAGTATTCCTGCTACTTTGTGGTGGGGTGTTACCACGATTACGTCTATTGGCTATGGCGATATTTATCCTGTAACGCTTTTAGGAAAGTTTTTTGGGGGTATTATTGCTATTTCGGGGATTGCTATTGTTGCTTTGCCTACGGGTATTTTGGCCTCTGGTTTTGCCGAGCATATTACTATTCATACCAAACAGCATACTCGTCATAAGTTTTGTCCACATTGTGGCAAAGAACTACCTTGATTTATTATTTAAACGGAGTTTCAGCGTGTTTTTGAGAATGATTACCCACAGCGAAACTCCGTTTGAAGGTTAATATTATTTTACGGCAACTGCTATTTTTGAATCGGCTGTTCCATAATACAAAAACCATTGATTCTTGAAATACACCAAACCCTCTACAAAGCATACATTATTTACCTGTCCTGTTTTTTCGTAGGGTTTGTCGGGTGTCATAAAGTAGGTATCAGTTCGGTCTTTTAATGATGCTGGGTTTTGGGTATTAAACAAAGCTTGTCCAGCACTATAAGTCATATTAGGTAGTTTTTTATCCCCATCTTTTCCATTGTTGGCACTATTATAAATCAACACTATTCCCTTGGGGGTTGAAAGGGCAAATGGGCCAGGTTCTACCAATTGGCTATCAAATTTTCCTTTTCGGGGTTTTAGTACCTCTACCAACTTTCCTTTGGCATCTTCTAAGGCTGTCCAATGAATAAGGTCGGGCGACGTAGCCATGTACAAATTGGTATCGCCCCAGTACATCCAGTACAGCTCATTGATTTTTTTGGCGACAATCTTACTACCTTTTCGTTCGGCTACAATAGCACCCGACTTTGACCACGTATTTTTGTGTTTGCCTTCGCCCAATACTAAACCGTGTTTTTGCCAGTGCAATAAGTCGGTTGATGTAGCCAACAGTAACCGAGCAGTTTTGCCGTCGTAAGAAGTATAAGTCATGATATATCGACCATCTTGACTTTCTACAATACGAGGGTCTTCGCAGCCTCCCTCCCATTCATATTTTTTTTGAGTGTCGTTGCTAGGGTAAAAAATGGGCTGAGGTTGCTTTTTAAAGTGAAGGCCGTCGTCGCTAATAGCCAAACCAAGGCGAGACGTACCTGCATACTTACCGATTTTGTCTTCGGCACGATATACCATATACACTTTTCCATTTCTAACAACAGCTGCAGGGTTAAATACATCTTTTTCTTCCCATTTAACTTCTTTTTTGAGAATTGGACATTGAAAAACCTGCTGGTTGGAAGGTGTCAAAACGGGGTTCACTTTGTCAACTTTGGTAAAAGGGAGCAAAGCCCAATCATTTTTTGCTTGCTTATTAGGGGTATCAAAACTACAAAATAGCCCTGCCGAAATACCTAATAATCCGATTACAGAAATTATTTTTTTCATAGAAATTAGATTGTTTTTTGTAAAATCTTAATACGATGTCTGTCTTAGCTTTGATTCTCAAGTAGAAAATACGCTACAATAGTATAAACTAAAGAAAGTTGAGCCAAAACATTTTTGTATTTACTATTCGATTTAACAAAAAAAGAGCAGACTTACATCCACTCTTATAGGTTTTATATTGAAGCTATGTCAAGTTAGGCTCACAAAAGAAGTTTTACATTGATGAAATATGGCCTACCCAATGAATTATGTGATTATTTATCAACAAGTTAACTTGTATTTATTTAAAACTTCTACTTACTTAATTTTCGATATGCTTCTGAGTTAGTGGGGTCTAGCGATGATAGCAGAGCCGACACCTTTTTGCGTTCGTCGGGTGAAGCATCTGAAAACACATTGACTAATTCTTGCGATTTGGCTTCAAAAAATAAACGTACCAACAATTGGCCAGGGCGATTAGCATTGGTTTGTTTTATTATATTCAAACAGTTCAATATCTGCTTTCTGCTTTCTACGGCATTAGTAACAAAAGTATCCATAGCCAAACGATGATAACTATAAGAACCTTCACGGATTGCCTGAAGCTGTTGGTTGAGAAGGTTTTCGGCCAACCAATATCGGCTTCTGATGTCGGAAGAAGCTGTCCACGAACCACCTGCATTCTGAGCCACATTTACAACATTCAAAGCTTTTTGGGCAAAATTATTACCTCCTAATTTCGCAAAAGAATCATAGTCGAAAGCCAAAGCTACATAGGCATAAAATGCCAAAATTTGGGTAAGATTATCAGAGTAGTTATTGTCGTTATAATTGAGCGGCGTACCTGCCAAATACTTAAAATTAAATCCTTTATCTACATAATTAAGTAATACGCTTTCGTAAGCAGTACCATAAACTGGCCTAGTTACCTGAAAACGGGCATTAGCCTCGTAGTCGCCCGAAGCCGACGCTTTTGTAATAATGATAGCCAACGAACATTTAATTTTTTCCTCAGCCGAATAATTATCATTTGTCCAACGTCTGTTATTCAAAAACTCCTGTACTACATTTTGAATTTCTGTGTAGATTTGGGTAGCTCCTCTTTGTTCATTTACCTGAATTTGGTCAATATTGATTGACACATTGCAGCTAAGTTCTTGTCCTGTAGCCTTATAAAACCACCCCGAGGCCATAAACAATAGTAAGAAAAGTACACGTTTTGTTTTTTTCATTGTATTTGTATTAACTAAATAAGCCAAAATTGGCATATCATATAACGATATATCATCACCAATACCCATTGAGGTTCAAACTTTACCTTGATTGAATTTCTTGTTCGATAGCCTTAACAATGTCGAGGGCTACATCCGATTTTCTTTTCAAATCAAAATCAATAATTGTTCCATCTTTATTGATAATACTGATTTTATTGGTATCATGCCCAAAACCTGCTCCTTTATCATTCAGCGAATTTAATACAATCATATCCAGATTCTTCGATTCTAATTTTCCTAAGGCATTAGTTAGCTCATTGTCGGTTTCGAGGGCAAAACCCACCATAATTTGTGTAGGTGTTTTTTGTTGCCCTAAGGTTTTGGCAATATCAACGGTTTTTATCAACTCTATGTTAAACGTACTCTCTTTCTTTTTTATTTTTTTGTCAGCCACGATTGTTGGTGTATAGTCGGCAACAGCGGCAGCCAAAATAATAATATCGGCCTGACTAAAATACCCTTTTGTAGCCTCAAACATTTCGTGTGCAGACCGTACCCCTACCAGATTGATTGAGCTATCGGGTTTAGTTAGGTGAGTAGGCCCTGTAATTAGGGTTACGTTTGCACCTGCTTTGGCCAATACATTAGCTATTGCATAACCCATTTTACCTGTCGAATGATTACTAATAAACCGAACGGGGTCAATAGCCTCTTGGGTTGGCCCTGCCGTAATAATGATATTCTTATTAGCTAAGATAGAGTTATAGGAAAAATATTTTGTCAAGGTATCTAGCAGATCTTCGGGTTCGGCCATACGGCCTTCGCCTACCAAGCCACTAGCCAATTCGCCATATCCAGCCTGAAGTATTTGATTGCCAAATTGCTGTAATTTAGCCATATTCTCGATTATACTTGGATGTTTGTACATATCTAAGTCCATGGCTGGGGCAAACATCACTGGGCATTTGGCCGAAAGATACACGGCTGTTAGCAAATCGTCACAAATACCGTTGGCACATTTGGCCAAAGTATGAGCTGTAGCTGGAGCAATCAGCATAATATCTGCCCATAAGCCTAGCTCTACATGATTGTTCCAAGTTCCTGTTTGGTCTTTTACAAACTGACTCAAAACGGGGTTTTTCGACAATGTTGCCAAGGTTAGTGGGGTAATAAATTCGGTAGCCGCAGGAGTCATTACAATTTTTACTTCTGCACCTGATTTGACCAATAAGCGGGTCAGCGTAGCAATTTTATAAGCAGCAATACTTCCTGATACGCCCAATAAGATTTTTTTATTTTCTAGCATTCCTAGATGATTCAAAATTTGATAGTCTTTTTCAACAATAAGCTTTTGATAGCTCTGATACTTTTAAATTCAGCACAAATTAACAAAAAATAAAAGGGTCAAATGTAATACATCTGACCCTTTTAAAAGAAATATCAACATGAATAGTCAAAACTATTCTTCGTTAGCATTTTGACCTGGAAGACGGTAAGTAAACTTATCTTCTGTAAACTCGTCGATAGCCAAAGAAGTTGGCTTAGGGAGTCTTTCATAGAATTTTGAAATTTCGATTTGCTCACGGTTTTCGAAAATTTCCTCCAAGTTATCAACAGAAGAAGCGAAATCTGCCAATTTAGCATTTAATTCTTCTTTTGTTTTAAGAGCAATTTGTCTAGCACGCTTCGAGATAATCGCTACGGCTTCGTATGTGTTACCACCTGCTTTGATAGCAAGTTTATCTACGTCTCTGGTAATAATTGATGGATTGGTTGCCATATTTTTGATTCTATTTATATACTGAATGAATCGGATTGTAATTCAAACTTAACTATACAATGATAAAAAGGGTTCAAAAGTTTATTTCTGATTTTCAGCAGCACCCACTTTTGATGTATTTGATTTTTGCTTTTCTAGAGCTTTTTTGTATTCTTCTTCTAATTTAGCCAAACGCTCGCTTTCTTTGATACTTGTATCGTAGAATTTCTCCGCTTTTTTCAAGAAATCACTTTTCGGATATTTGTCTACAAACTCTTGATAAAACTTAATAGCATCGTCGTAGCGTTCTCTTTGCTTTGATTCGATAGTACTTACAGCTAAATCATACTGAGCCAAAACTTTTAAGTAGGCCATTTCTTCGCTGTAATCAGAATCGGGATAATCTTTTTGGAAGTTTCCAATTTCAATTACCGACGATTTTAGAGAAGCTATATTGAATGGACTTGTTTTGTAATATAATTTGGCTTTTTCGTAAGCTTTACGTTCTAATTTCTTACGCAAATCTTTAATCAAATCCGATGTTTCTGTACGAAATTTACTATCTGGATAATTATTGATAAAGCTCTGTAACTCGTTGATAGCCGTCAAAGTACCACTTTGATCGAGGTTATAATTAGGCGAATTTTTATACAACGAATAAGCCGACATATACACCGCTTCTTCTACGTATTCGCTACGAGCAAAGGTTTCGGCAAACCTTTTGAAACGGAAATTAGCCATTTCAAAATTACCTGTATGGTAGTCGCAATAAGCCTGATAAAAAGTCACAAGCTCTTGTTGGTCGGTTCCTGTAAGCGAAGGGAGAAGTTCTTCAAAAAGAATCCCTGCCTTATCGTATTCACCTTTTTTATAAAACTCTATAGCTGCTGCATACTTTTTCTTTTCGTCAGTAAGCTTTCTGACTTTTTCAAATTTGCTACAAGCTGTAAGGGCAAAGGCAAAAAATATGAATAATAAAAATTGTTTTCGCATAAGGATGCAAATTTACGA
>NZ_KE386491.1:3317289-3409789 GCF_000427405.1 Flectobacillus major DSM 103 | reverse complement strand
TCGGTGAAATTGTAGTAACGGTGAAGATGCCGTTTACCCGCAACGGGACGGAAAGACCCCATGAACCTTTACTATAGCTTAGCATTGAGTTCTGGTACTGGATGTGTAGGATAGGTGGGAGACTGCGAAGTAGTGTCGCTAGGCATTATGGAGTCAACGTTGAAATACCACCCTTCTTGTACTGGAATTCTAACCTAAAAAGGGACATTGCTTGGTGGGTAGTTTGACTGGGGTGGTCGCCTCCAAAAGAGTAACGGAGGCTTTCAAAGGTACCCTCAGCACGCTTGGTAACCGTGCGTAGAGTGCAATAGCAAAAGGGTGCTTGACTGTGAGACAAACAAGTCGATCAGGTACGAAAGTAGGATATAGTGATCCGGTGGTTTAGTATGGAACAGCCATCGCTCAAAGGATAAAAGGTACTCTGGGGATAACAGGCTGATCTCCCCCAAGAGCTCACATCGACGGGGAGGTTTGGCACCTCGATGTCGGCTCGTCACATCCTGGGGCTGGAGAAGGTCCCAAGGGTTCGGCTGTTCGCCGATTAAAGTGGCACGCGAGCTGGGTTCAGAACGTCGTGAGACAGTTCGGTCCCTATCTGTTGTGGGCGTAGGAATATTGACAGGTTCTGACTTTAGTACGAGAGGACCGAGTTGGACTGACCGCTGGTGTATCAGTTGTTCTGCCAAGGGCATTGCTGAGTAGCTACGTCGGGACCAGATAAGCGCTGAAAGCATCTAAGTGCGAAACTGACCTGAAGATGAGTATTCCAAATAAGGGCCGTTGTAGATGACAACGTTGATAGGTTGTAGATGTAAAGGTAGAGATACCAAAGTCAAGCAATACTAATTACCCAAAAGCTTGTATCAACTGTACTAACTATTTAGTTCTTACTTGTTCAACATCTTTCACGATATGCGAACCTCAAGATATTAGAGGGTTTATATGAGGCTAGAGTCTGATATAATTAACAATACCCTCAACAGGCATTATGGAGCCGATAGGACTGGTGTTCACCTCTTCCCATCTCGAACAGAGCAGTTAAGCCCAGTACCGTTGATGATACTGCAATCACATGCGGGAAAGTAAATAAGCTCCAAATATATAACAAAGTGAAGGCTACCTGAAAGGGTAGCCTTTTTTGTTGTATGATGGAATAGGATTATTATCAATATCAAAGTGTACTTCGGTATGTAGTTATGTGTTTATAGAAAAATATTCACTCAACACTATTAATAATTGATATTACTCCGTATTTTAGTATGTTTAATGTTATACAGCTATTAAAACTATATAATTATGAATATACTAAAAAGTAGCTCTACACTGCTTGGTCTATTGTTAGGTATAACAATCTCTGCATTTTGCCAAAGAAGACATGTTCATCAATTTCGTTATGTTGATGGTTTTTCAATCACAGCACAACTTGAGGTTAATAACCTTGTAGGTGAATTAGGTGCTTTCTCACAACCTGCTACAGGAATAGCAATCACACTTGATAAAGGAATAACTGAAAAAATTCATGTGAAAAGTAGCTTTCAGATGGGATATTTGAACGGCTTAACTTATGTACCTTATTATTCAACTTCTGAAACTAATTATTATCAATGGTCCATTTCTCCCGTTGTAAATTTAACTCGACTTTTTACCAACGATAATGAAAGACGGCTCAATATCTTTACTAGTTTAGGTATTGCTTTTATTCGCTTTCATGCAGATGTATATGATGTGTATTCTAAACAATTTCTGAGAACAACTTCTGATAAGACAAGTAGGCACACTCCTATTTTTCAGCCTTATGGACAAGGTATTGGCGATAGGGGGATTTATTATACCAGAGAAATGGCTATACCTTTTGAAATATTACTTGATTGGAAACTAGCACCACGTATATACCTAAGTGGTGGCTTAATATACAATTGGGTTTCATCAGATAAACTAGATGGTACAACTCCCTATAACCTGTCCGATAGAACAAGAATTGAAGGTGTCAACTCATACAGTGATACGTTTAATGATGGTTGGTATGGTATAAAGTTGGGAATCAAATATAAGTTTATAGCTCAGCGTTTTATTAATCAAAGAGGAATTTGAATAATAATCCTGTATTTTAGATGTAGAAATCCCTTCATTACCGTCTTATTTTACCATTTAAGCCATTTACTCATGAAATTAATTATCAATATACTGGTTTGGATAGGCTTTTTCCCAAACCTTTTTTACCCTAAAACTCAAATTGTATCATCTAAAATTGACTATGTCACAGTATTTCCACAAGGAGCACAGGTAATTCGGCAAGCTAAGACAGATATTCAAGTAGGTAAAACAGATTTGGTTTTTGCTGGTTTAGCTCCCCAACTTGACGTACAAAGTATTCAGGTTAACACCGATGCTAAAATCAACGTAGTTTTTGTAAGTCATCGTTTAAATGATACTGAGAAGCAAAAACAAGAGACAATCAGGAAATATGAGGAACAAAAGCTTACTATTGATGACAAAATAAAAGGAATAAAATCACTATTGGTGGTTTATAAAAGGGAAGAAGAGTTATTGGTCAAAAACCAAACCTTGTCTGGCCCTTCTAAAATAGAGGATTTGAAACAACTGGTAGACTATCAGCGAATCAGAATGACGGAGGTGCTGACCAAACAATTGGAATTAGAAAGAAGTATTAGAGGCTTAGAACAAGAACAAAAGAAAATCAATCAGGCATTGACGGATTTAACCTTAAATACAGAAAATCTGACATCCGAAATTGTGGTTACTATCGAGGCCAAAGAACCTGTGGTAGGAGCTAAGTTTTCAATATCTTATTTTGTTAATCAAGCAGGTTGGACTCCCTTTTATGATGTAAGGGCTAATGACATAACCAAACCTTTGCGTTTGGCCTTCAAAGGCAATGTTTATCAGTATTCAGGCGAAGACTGGAAAGATATAACGTTAGGTTTTTCAACAGCTAATCCCCGTAAAAAATCTACGCCTCCATCCCTGAAAAATTGGTATTGGGGAGAACCTAATGACTATTCTTCGTATTTTGCTGAAAGCTATATTGCTCCAATTATAACTGAAATTAATGGTAAAGTACGTGACCGCAAAAGCTTAGAGAGCTTGGCAGGGGTATCCGTTTCTTTGAAAGGAACTTCTATTGGTGCAATGACCGATGCCAATGGAAATTACCGAATCAATGTACCGCCTAATCTACAAAAAAGTACACTGTATCTTGTATTTTCATCGATTGGCTTCCAAAATAAAGAACTAAGAGTGAGTCAGAATACTTTAAATGTAGATTTAGAGGAAGATTCCAAAGCTTTGGAGGAAGTTGTGGTGGCTGGTTATGGTAGAAATAATAATCTTCAAACTGATGATGTACTTCAAGGTAGAGTGAATGGATTAAATGTAAAGTCTGCTGCCAAAAGGGTTATTGAGGTAAATGAGAAAGAAGCTCCTACAAGTTTACTTTTTGAAGTAATGGCAACAACTACCATTTTGTCTGATGCGAAAACTTATATGATTGATATAAAAGAAGAAGATATACCTGTATTGTACGAGTACAGTGTTGTGCCAAAAATAGATACAGATGTGTTTTTACGAGCAAAATTGTTCAATTGGGATAAATATAACCTGATGGAAGGAGAAATGAATCTATTTCTGGAAGGTACATATCTCGGTAAAACATCATTACAGTTGACCAAGAATGATACCCTCGATATTTCGTTGGGTAGAGATAAGAGTATTATTGTTGTTCGAAAAAAACTAAAAGAAATGCAAAAGAAGCAATTCTTAGGCAGTAATAAAACTGATAATTTTGAATATGAAATCAATATAAGAAATACAAAAAACATACCAATTCAGTTGATTGTTGAAGACCAATTCCCTATATCAAAATCGAAAGAAATAGAGGTTTTTGATAAAAGTGCTCCAGATGCCACCATCGAAGAATCGTCAGGAAAAATCAGTTGGAACATTAAAATTGAGCCATTTAATCAAAAGAAACTTTCATTAAAATATTCAGTTAAATACCCTAAAAATGGCATTACTTCAACAGAGTAATCCTGAAATGAATAAGGCTGTACCAAAAAGGTACGGCTTTTTTTATGTAATTTTGTTTATACTTATACACAAACACATTTCCCATTCTTCGGTTATTGGTATCGAACATTTAGCATGAATTATTTATCAGCAGAAAATATTTCCAAAAACTACAACGAACGTTGGTTGTTTAAAAACATCAATTTTGGTATCCTCAAAGGCGATAAAGTAGCTTTGGTAGGTCAAAATGGCTCAGGAAAAACTACATTAATGAATGTTTTGGCAGGATTAATTCCGTCAGACGAAGGTACTGTGAGTATTAGAAAAGGTATTTCTGTAGGATATTTACCTCAAAACCCCGTTTTTAATGAATCACTTTCGGTAATGGATTCGCTTTTTGATGGCGACTCGCCGAGTATTCAGGCTATGAAGGCGTACGAAAAAGCTTTATTACACCATAACGACGACGATTTGGCTAACGCTATTGAGCTGATGGATAAATACCAAGCCTGGGACTACGAAAGCAAAGTAGAGCAGGTTTTGGGTAAGTTAGGTATTCATGATTTAGAAAAACCTATTTCAAACCTATCGGGTGGGCAACGCAAACGTGTGGCTATGGCTAAAATCCTGATAGAAGAGCCTGACCTAATAATAATGGATGAACCTACCAACCACTTGGATTTGGCAACTATCGAGTGGCTTGAGCAAACCCTCTCTTCGCAAAATGTAACGCTATTGTTGGTAACACACGACCGTTATTTTTTGGATAGAGTTTGTAATAATATAGTTGAGCTAGATAACGGTAAAACATTTCCTTACAAAGGAAACTATGCTTATTTCTTAGAGAAAAAGGCCGAACGAGAAGCCATGGAAGCCTCAAGTATCGACAAAGCTAAAAACTTGCTCAGAACCGAGCTAGAGTGGATGCGTCGTCAGCCGAAGGCTCGTGGTACAAAGGCTCAATACCGAATAGATGCTTTTCATGATTTGAAAGAAAAGGCTTCGCAAAGTAAAGACGACTCAAAGGTACAGTTGAATGTAAAAATGGCTCGTCAAGGAAGTAAAATCCTAGAAATTGATGACTTGTCGAAAACTTTTGGAGAACAGAAAATCGTAGCTCATTTTTCTTATGTTTTCAAAAAACAAGACAGAATAGGTATTATAGGAAAAAATGGAGCAGGAAAATCTACCTTCTTGAACATGATTACCCAAAACCTAAAGCCTGATTCTGGAAATATTACTACGGGCGAAACCGTTGTGTATGGTTATTACCAACAAGGCGATTTAGACTATAAAGAAGGGCAACGTGTGATTGATATTGTTACCGAAATAGCCGAATATGTTACCTTAGGTAATGGACAAAGTATTACGGCTAGTCAGTTTTTGACCCACTTCAAATTTGAACCGAAAGTACAATATACTCAAGTAGAAAAATTGTCGGGAGGAGAAAAAAGACGTTTGGCTTTGATGCGTGTACTTATCAAAAACCCTAACTTCCTGATTCTGGATGAACCAACCAACGACCTTGATATTCAGACATTGAATATTTTGGAAGATTTCTTAATGGAATTTGGGGGCTGTTTGTTATTGGTATCTCATGATAGGTATTTTATGGATAAATTGGTTGAACACCTGTTTATTTTTGAAGGGGAAGGTGTTATTCGTGATTTTCCAGGTAACTATACCGACTACCGTGAATGGCTAGCCGAGCAAGAAGACCTTACCAAACAAGCTTTAAATAGCAAATCATCGCCTAAAAGTACAGAAAAAGTTGCCGAGCCAATAAGCAAAAAGGAGGTAATAACCCCTGTTGTAACCAACAAACGAAAACTATCTTTTAAAGAACAAAAAGAGTATGAGTCATTGGGTACAGATATTGAAAAATTAGAGCAGAGAAAGGCTAAACTCACCGAACAGCTCAATGCGGGTGGTACATACGACGAGCTGGCCAGTTGGGCAAAGGAAATCGAACAAATCACCGAACAGCTTGACGAAAAAGAACTTCGCTGGTTAGAATTATCAGAACTGATATAAGTTATATGTGCCACAATTTGTTAGTTGTGGCACTTTTTTTTGTTTAACTTTACCAGCCATCAAACTACCGATTTATTCTTATGAAAAGATACTTTATCTTCTGCTTCTTGACGTTGCTATCTGCTGTTGTGGCGAAAGCCCAAAAAGTGTGTTTTTATAATGCCAAAGTTTATACTGTCGATGCTAGAAATACAATTGCCGAAGCTGTGGTTGTCGACAATGGTAAAATCATTTTTGTGGGGTCTAGTCCCGAAGCAAGGGCTGTGTGGTCAGATAGTAAAACTAAAATGGTAGATGTAAAAGGTAAATTGATATTGCCAGGTTTGATAGACAATCATACGCATTTTGCCGATGGTGGTATGTATTTGTTGGGAGTAGATTTGAGAGGGGCTAAATCGACCAAAGAATTTAAAGATATTTTAAAGAAATATGTTGATGGACATCGAGGCGAGTGGATAAAATCGGGCAATTGGGATCATGAGTCTTGGGAAGTGAAAGAATTGCCAACCAAAGAAATGATAGATGAGTTTTCTAAAGAAACGCCCATCTTTGTTGACCGATTCGATGGGCACATGGCATTGGCCAACTCCAAGGCATTGGCCTTGGCAGGCATTACCAAAGATACGCCTTCGCCCGATGGTGGTGAAATCGTAAAAGACCCCAAAACAGGCGAGCCAACAGGTATTTTGAAAGATGCCGCTATGCCTTTGATATACAAAATTATTCCGCAACCAACAGCCCAACAAAAGATTAAATACATAGAAAGAGCCTTACAAGAGGCTCGTGAAAACGGAATTACTTCGGTACATGATATTACTTTTCAGCCAGATTTGATTGCTTATCAGCAGCTAGAAAAACAAAACAAACTTACCTGCCGATTTTATACCCGTTTGCCACTAGATTCATACCAAAATTTGGTGAATACAGGTATCCGAGCAGGATTTGGCTCGGATAAAATTAAATTAGGCTCGCTCAAAGCTTATGCCGATGGCTCGTTGGGGTCGAGTACCGCTTTGATGTTTAAACCTTACGACCAAAATCAGAATACCAGAGGGTTGGCTTCTGATATTGTGATTAATGGCAATCTAACCAAATGGGCCTTAGATGCCGACAAAAACCAATTGCAATTATCTATTCATGCTATTGGCGATTCGGCCAACTTTTTGATGCTCAAGCTATTTGAAAAAATTACAAAAGAAAACCCTCAATGGGAGCGTCGTTTTAGAATAGAACATGCTCAACACGTAAGGTTTGAAGATATTCCTACCTTTGCTAAATTGGGCGTAATTGCCTCGGTACAACCTTATCATTGTATCGACGATGGCGTTTGGGCGGCCAAAAGAATTGGCAATCGAATAGACTATACACATCCATACCAATCATTTTTAGATGCAGGTATAAAGCTGTGTATGGGGTCTGATTGGTCGGTAGCACCACTCAATGCCCTATTGGGTATTTATGCTGCTGTGACTCGTCAGACAGTAGACGGAGCGAATCCGATGGGCTGGGTACCCAAACAAAAAATAAGTATTCATGAAGCAATAAAAGGTTATACCATCAATAATGCTTATGCTGCTTTTGAAGAGAAAATAAAAGGAAGTATTGAAGTAGGAAAATTGGCCGACATGGTGGTTCTTTCGGAGGATATTCTGACCATTCAACCAGAAAAAATTAAAAATGTACAAGTATTAATGACTATTTTTGATGGAAGAATTGTTTATGAAAGAAAATAGTTGAAAATACCAAAATAGATTATTGAACTAATAAAAACAAAAACTTCAGCCTTTTGATGAATCTAATTCATCAAAACGATTCCCCTTCAGCGAAGCGTATATTGTTTTTGCATTATTCATGGATATAACTCAGATAATTAAGTATCTCTCAGACTCAAAAGAGATTATCAATGCAGGTTTGTTTGCTATCACATTTGTGGTTTATGCCGAAAATGGCCTATTCTTTGCCTTTTTTCTACCAGGTGACTATTTGTTGTTTTTGACAGGCGTGTTTGTGGGTAGTGGGCTGTTGCTTTACCCTATTACTACCGTGATATTGTACCTGTTTTTGGCGGCCGTTATTGGTTCGCTTACAGGTTTTTTGTTTGGTCGTTTTTTTGGAAATACCCTAGAGAATCGTCCAGATACATGGTATTTTAAAAGAAAGCATTTGGATGCAACACGTGATTTTTTTGAAAAATACGGCAGCCAAGCTCTTATTATCAGCCGATTTTTACCTTACATTCGTACCTTTGCTCCTATTCTTGCGGGTATTAGCAAAATGAATTATCCAAAGTATTTGTTTCTCAATATTACTGGGGGGGCTATTTGGGTGGTGTCGCTGGTGGGTGGGGGCTATTGGTTTGGTGTAAAATTCCCTTGGATTATCAACTACGTACATTATATCGTATTATTCTTTTTGTTTATTACTACATTTACCGTTATCAAAGGATATTTTAATATTCGGAAAAAATCCTGAAAATTATGTTAACAGATTTTGGATATATACTGCTATTTATCATCACAGCTATTGCCTTTACAGTAGTTATATTGTTTGTGGCCAAAATGCTGAGACCTAGCCGTCCTAATATAGAAAAACTAAGTACCTACGAGTCGGGTGAAGAACCCGACGGCAATGCCAATGTGCGTTTTAATATCCGTTTTTATGTAATAGCCTTACTTTTTGTATTGTTTGATATCGAATTGATATTTCTGTTTCCGTGGGCAACTGTTTTTGGAAATGAGTATTTAATACAAACTACCAATGGCCTTTGGAGGTGGTTTTCGGTAATAGAAATGTTTATTTTTATAGGAATATTGATTTTGGGATTGGCATACGCGTGGGTAAAAGGACATTTAGACTGGGTGCGTCCAGAAGTAAAAGTTACAAACACAAAACCCAATGTTCCAGCGGCACTTTATGATAAAATTAACCAGAAGTACACCAAACAATAGTATAAAAATCAGGCTAAATAAAAGCTAAATCTCTACGTTGATAGTAAATAACTATGCTATATATTTAATCACTAATTCAGTACTAGAAGTTCAGTACTCCTACTTATAATAATTCTCTACAAATGTTAATGCCTAAGAATCTTACACCACGTCATGTTGAACATGAACAAGTTGGTATTTTATTACCTTGTCACAGTTGTATGATTTCTATTGCCTTTGATGATATTGTACATCTGGAAGGTATTAGGAATTACACGATTTTTTACCTGACAGATGGCTCTCTTCAAATAAGTGCTCGCACCCTCAAGGTTTTTGAGCAGGAGCTGCCATTCAAGCAATTTTATAGAACCCACAAATCTCATTTAATTAACCTGAATCACTTGTATCAGTACGATACTGATGAACATAAATTTGCAATTATGTCGAATGCTCGCAAAGTGTTGATTTCGAGACGAAAACGAAAAGAATTTTTGTCGAGGATATTGCTTTCTAGCACTCCAACCGATTTATAGAGGAAATACAACGATGAAGTACAAGAGCAAATATGTGTGGATAGTGGTTGTCGCTCAGTTGCCTGTAGCAGGAATGGCTCTTTTCCCTTTTGTATTGGTCAAAAAAGCCAATCCTTCAGCTGCTTTAATCCACCATGAGCTTATTCATTTCAGGCAACAGGCCGAGCTACTTATTTTACCATTTTATGTATGGTATTTGTTATCGTACCTGTGGAATCGTCTCAAGGGGTACTCACATTATCGAGCATACAAAAATATTATTTTTGAAAGAGAGGCTTACCAAGAAGATGAAAATTTGGCCTATCTTCAAAAAAGACCTTTCTGGGCTTTTTTGAAGTATTAATAAGGCCTATAAGGTATCAACTTAGAAATTGATGAGGCAAACATATTACCAAATATGTTGTGGACAAATAATTCTGTGGCGATTGTTGAGCATTACCCCAATCACTATTTCGTGTGTTCCTCTTGAGCGTTCTCTGAGGTCAGACATCGTAAAGTCATAAGAATAGCCAATATTGATTAATGAACTAATATTACACCCTAATAAAGCTACTACAGCGTCTTTGTTGCGATATGACGCACCAAACCAAAACCTATCATTATAAATGGCCTTCAAATTAATATCATAAGTAATAGGGGCAAGATTTACTTTTTTTAACAATACCGAAGGAATAACCGCCCAGTCTTCATTGAGTTCTTGTCGCCAGCCCGCCGAAACAAAGTAGTGTGGAAATACACTACCTACCCACGAATATCCCGATGTATTGTCGGTATTGGATTTGTAGTTATAGTTTTGAAATAATAACTGATTGGCCGATGCACCGATATAATATTGGCGAGAGTAATACCACATACCTATATTAATGGTAGGTTGCCATGCTGTAATTTTGCCACCTCCCAAAATAGCAGGGTCGGGATTGTCCTTTACTTGAAGATTTGAAAAATCCAAAGTATATTGCGTCATACCACCCGATGCTCCAATCGATAATTTGGAATGCCCCGTGATAGGAATATGATACGCATAACTAGCCAGTAAACTTACTTGCGAACTAGGCCCCGTTTTATCTGAAATTAAAGAAATACCAATACCTTGATGCCCAGGCACACGTGGCGAACCATCAAATTGGCGAGACGGTGTAAGAGGACGACGAATTGTTTTGCTAATATTGGGAGTAATACCTGTACTGGTACGGTCGGGTTTGTCTAAAGCCAAATGGGCAGTTACATAAAAAGTAGTTGGAGCTCCCTCAAAATTGGTCCATTGATTGCGATAGCCCGTTTTAATATCGGTGTAATCCTCAATACCAACAACCGCTGGGTTGATAAGATAGGTATTCATCATATATTGGCTATACTGCGGATTTTGCTGTGCACTTACTTTGATGACGAGTAGGCAAATCGATACAATTAATAAAAGTTTTTGCATGGGGAAGCTATAATAATAATATTTGAGCACCAATAATATAGCAAATTCTATGCCTAATACTCAGACTAGGAATATATGGGTATAGAATAGAAATGGAGTACTACTTATTCAGATTGTTACTAATACAAATATAATTTATAAATGCGAAACAAAACATTTTACCTACAGAAAGAACAAACTTGAAAAACTATGCGTTAGTTACAAAAGGTTTGTTAGATAAGCCTCCTTATAATAGACAATCATCAAGCTCAATTCGCAAACGCCCCAAACGGCATTCATAAGCATCATGCAAGTACATACGCTTCCTTTGAAGGAAACCAATCAATTTTCATCGTTATTTTTAGATTATATGGCTCAGACTTCTCTCTTAGAGAATTTCTATGGGCAATTTCCTCATCTGGAAGGTTTTGAAAAGCAAATAGCCCAAAAATCATTCAGTATCGACCAAAGGGCTGTTTTGGTGGATGTCCTTGAAAAACAATATGAAAATTTACCTCATCATCCTGATTTACAAGTATTACTCAACGAAAATACATTTACTGTAACCACTGGCCATCAACTCAATATTTTTACAGGCCCATTGTATGTAGTCTATAAATTGATTACAGTAATTAACCTTGCCAAATCATTAAAAAAGGCGTTTCCTCAATACAACTTCGTACCTGTGTATTGGATGGCTACCGAAGATCATGATTTTGCTGAAATAAACCATTTTTCGTTATTTGGCAAAAAACATGAATGGACAACCCAACAAACGGGTGCTGTTGGCAGAATGAACCCTAGCGAAATCAAGGCTATTATCGACGAATTGGCCGATTGTCCTGAAACCTTTAAAAATGCGTATCTTTCTCATCAAACACTGGCCGATGCTGTGCGATGTTATGCCAATGAGTTATTTGGTACTGAAGGCTTGATTTGTATAGATGCCGACGATATTCAACTCAAACAACAGTTTTTGCCTATTATCAAAGATGATTTACTGAATCATACTGCTTGGCACAAAGTACAGGCTACGACTAGCCAATTAGAAAAATTGGGGTATAAAACCCAAATTGCTCCACGCGAAATCAATTTCTTCTTTCTTGACAATGGTATCAGAGAACGCATTGTAAAAGAAGATGGTCTTTATAAAGTTCTTAATACCAATCTGGTATTTACCGAAACCCAAATCCTTGAGTTATTAGCTACTGAGCCACAAAAGTTTAGCCCCAATGTAGTGCTTCGGCCTGTTTATGAAGAGGTTATATTGCCTAACTTGGCCTATATCGGTGGGCCTTCCGAAGTACCTTATTGGTTACAACTAAAAAGTATTTTTGACGAATACCAAGTAGCATTTCCTATTTTAATGCCACGTAATTTTGCTTTGGTAATCAACAAAGCTTCGCATAAAAAAATGGAAAAACTGGGGCTTTCGGTTAAAGATTTGTTTTTAGACGAAATCACACTAAAGAAAAATTTTGTAGAAAAAAACTCTGAGAATACCCTAAGTTTGTCAGAGCATGCAAGTGATTTTTCGGCCATATTCGAGCAGATTTTGGCAAAAGCTGTCAAGATAGATAAAACCTTGGAAGGAGCAGTAAAAGGTGAGCAACAGAAGCTTTTGAATAGTATAGAGCATTTGGAAAAACGCCTAAAAAAAGCCGAAGAACGTAACCAAGAAACAGAAGTGAATCAGTTGTTGGGTGTGAAACATAAATTGTTTCCTAATGGAGCACCACAAGAGCGTGTCGAAAACTACCTCAATTTTTCGCTAAATAACCCACAGTTTATTTCACAAATGTTAGAAGTATTCGATGCCTTAAATTTTACGTACTATACAGTTGTCGAAGAATAGGTAAAACCCATAAAAAAATCCCATTCATGATAGTATTATGAATGGGATTTTAGTTTTTAATTGGTTCATTATCAAGGTATTGGTAGTACCTTACTTTCTTTGAACGTAGAAAGAATCACCATTGTTTGAGTACCCGCTACTTCTTCAATCTCATTGATTTTTTCAAGCATCAATTTCTGATAAGAAGAAATATCCTTAGCAATGATTTTCAAAAGAAAGTCGCCCGAGCCAGTAACGTGATGACATTCAATAACCTCTGGTATTTCATTGATTTGGTAAACAAAAGATTCAGTAACCTGTTTTTTGTGTCCAGTCAACGATACGGTTACGAACGTAGTAACGCCCAAACCAACTTTATCTCTATTAAGTTGTGCGTGATAACTCTGTATAATTCCCGATGTTTCTAATTTCTTAACACGTTCAAGCGTAGGTGCAGGCGACAACCCAATCTCTTTTGATAATTGAGCATTAGTAATTTTTGCGTTCTGTTGAAGAATTTCCAGCACCTTATGGTCTATCTGGTCTAGTTTAATTGCACTCATTTTATTGGGAGTTTAGAATGATAGATTTTGAATTATTACTAGATAGGCTATTAGTGTTTTTCTATCTATTTCAAAATCTCTTTGCTTCATATCACACCCATTTTATACAAGGGTGGAAAGTAATATACAAAGTTAAAGAGTTTCTATCAAATTTCTAAGAAATTTTATATTAAAGCACTTTTGTAAAATAAAATTTTTATTAAGAGGTATAATCTTAGGTAAAAACCTATAATGTTTTGCCTAAACGAAATGTCCATAATGGTTATGCGTGCAAGTTCAACGATTAAAATAGCAGAAAATTACTTTCTTTTTGAAATTTTATTGAGGGTGATATTCCTTTGTAAATTACATTTGAATCGACCATCCAAAATTGTACTTTTGGCACGATGTTTGGTTGTCCGACCTTGCACCCTTTTTCGCCACATTTTCCATGACGAGCGTTTCATTTCTTTACGCATTAGCTCGATTACTTCTTGTTCTTTGAGGCCAAACTGAGCCAAGATTGCCTCGAAGGGTGTACGGTCTTCCCATGCCATTTCGACGATACGGTCAATTTGTTGGGCATCTAAATGTTTTGATTCCATATTACAACATTGTTTTGGTTGGCTAGATAATCATACAACATCGGTTTGCCCGAATTGTTGAACAAGCCATACCAAAAGTGAAGAATATAGTTTTTCTTTCTCCCCATTCCATAAAATTGCGTAAATTCGTATTTATTACAATACAAGATTCAAATACTATCGGTTGGGTTGATAAAGTTTTGATTAACTGTTCTTACTAAATTAGATAGGTCTTCTCAGAAGTTTTCTATCGCAGAAATTGATAATTTGGCATTATGGCAGAAGAAAAAGAAAAAACACAAGAGCGGAATCCCGCAAATTTTCTTGAACAAATTGTTGAAGAAGACATTAAAGCAGGTAAAAATGGTGGTCGTGTTCATACACGTTTTCCTCCTGAACCAAATGGATATTTACACATAGGTCATGCAAAATCTATTTGTTTAAACTTTGGATTGGCCGATAAATTTGGCGGTAAAACCAATCTCCGTTTTGACGATACCAACCCCGTAACCGAAGATACCGAATATGTAGATTCTATCAAGGCCGATGTGCGTTGGTTGGGATTTGATTGGGAAAACGAGTTGTATGCGTCTGATTATTTTGACCAATTGTACGAGCTGGCTGTAGCTTTGATTAAAAAAGGATTGGCTTATGTAGACGACCAAACGTCTGAACAAATTGCTACTCAAAAAGGTAATCCGAATGTTCCGGGTGAAGAAAGCCCATATCGCTACCGTTCTGTAGAAGAAAACCTCGCTTTGTTTGAAAGAATGAAAAATGGCGAGTTTCCAGATGGGGCTAAGGTATTACGTGCCAAGGTAGACATGGCTCACCCCAATATGCACATGCGTGACCCATTGATGTACCGTATCAAGCACGCAAAACATCACCGTACTGGCGACAAATGGTGTATTTATCCTATGTATGACTTTGCTCATGGCCAGTCAGATTCTATCGAGAAAATTACACATTCAATTTGTACTTTAGAATTCGATGTTCACCGTCCTTTATACGATTGGTTTATCGAAAAATTAGATATATTCCCGTCGCATCAATACGAGTTTGCTCGCCTAAATCTTACTCATACAGTAATGAGTAAGCGTAAATTGTTGCAATTGGTAAACGAAAAAGTAGTGTCTGGCTGGGACGACCCTCGGATGCCAACAATTTCGGGCTTGCGTAGAAGAGGATACACGTCGGCTTCTATTCGTAATTTCTGCGATAAAATTGGTGTGGCTAAACGTGACAACTTGATTGATGTAGGGGTATTGGAGTTTTGCGTTAGAGAAGATTTGAACAAAATCGCTACTAGAGTAATGGCTGTACTTGACCCTGTCAAGCTGATAATTACCAATTATCCTGAAGGACAAACCGAAAACGTTTCGGTAGAAAACAATCCTGAAGATGTTAATGCAGGCCACCGTGAAGTGCCATTCTCAAGGGAGGTATTTATTGAGCGTGAAGATTTTATGGAAGTACCACCTAAAAAGTTCTTCCGTTTGGGGCCAGACTTGATGGTACGTTTGAAAGGAGCTTATATCGTAAAATGCGATAGCTTTGTAAAAGACGAATTTGGCAATATTACCGAAATACACTGTAGTTATATTCCTGAAAGTCGTTCGGGCGCAGATACCTCTGGTATTCATGTAAAAGGTACGATTCACTGGGTATCGGCTCAACACGCCGTTCCTGCCGAGGTACGTGTGTATGACAGATTGTTGATTTTGGAAGATGCCTCGCAAGTTGGCGATGATTTCAAAAAATTCATCAATCCTGATTCTTTAACTTTACTCAACAATGTATTGGTAGAACCAAGCTTAAAAGATGCAACTGTTGGTACAAACTATCAGTTTATGCGTAAAGGTTATTTCTGCCTAGACCCTGACACTACTGCCGATAAGCTGGTATTTAACAGAACAGTAGGTTTGAAAGACACTTGGGCTAAGGAAAAAGGAAAGTAATAGCTGAATATAGCATTCAATACAAACGTGAGCTATCCTAAATTTAGGGAGTGATTATTTTTGAATATGATTTTCACCAGTAGTGATGCTATGCTTTGATATTTAATATACAAAAGGCGTTCGAAAAACTAATTTCGAACGCCTTTTGCATGAATAGCCCCTAAATTTCTCATTTGAGCAAATGATAAGCCTTTTTAATGTTCACTTAACAGATGGCCTCATGAATCTCTTTCAATATTACATTCGGGATGACTCATGTTTTTGTTGCTTGTTTAGGGTTTAATAAACGGCATTGTAGTTAATTACAAAATCAATATTGGAGGTTGTTCCCGAACTTATTGTTATTGGAAAAATATTTCCTTCACCATCATATTGATTTGCCCAAAGGCCCTTTTCTCCTTCCTTTACTATCAACGAATACTTGCCAGCAGGCAAGCTAATACAGAACTTTCCATCTTTATCTGAAATCACCGATGTAATAAGAGGTGTGGCTACAGCCTTGATAAATCCATTTTCTGTTCTGACTTGTTGTATATTGGTGAGTTCATATACCCGAAGCTCACGAGATACCCCCAAATCCTTAGTGGGCTTTCGGTCGGGCGAGGGCATTCGGTTGCCCGCTTGCCAAGTAATAGTACCACATACTTTTCCCGACGCTAGCCTATCTTTATTGCTAGAATAGGAAGACGACGACACACTTGAACAAGCCCAAACGCTCATACACAAAGCTGCATAAAGAAAATAGTTGCTCATATACCTAAAATAAAAACATCCTAAATAATGTTCAATACATATATTTAGGATGTTAACGAATAAAAAATGAATTGAGTACCTTATATTATGCTATCTTTTAAACAAAGAATTGACAAATTCTTTTTTATTGAAAACCTGTAAATCCTCAATTTTTTCACCTACACCAATATACTTTACAGGAATTTTAAATTGGTCAGAAATACCAATCACAACACCACCCTTGGCAGTACCGTCGAGTTTGGTAATCGCCAAAGCCGTTACATCGGTAGCTTTGGTAAACTCTTGAGCCTGAATGAAGGCATTTTGTCCTGTTGAGCCATCCAATACAAGCAAAACCTCGTGAGGAGCATCGGGCAAAAACTTTTGCATGACACGTTTGATTTTGGACAATTCGTTCATGAGGTTTACCTTGTTGTGCAAACGCCCTGCCGTATCAATAATCACAACATCGGCTTCTTGCTCAACGGCTTGTTTTACGGCATCGTAAGCCACCGAAGCGGGGTCGGTGTTCATTCCGTGGTCAATTACAGGAATACCCACACGCTGTCCCCAAAGCTTGAGTTGGTCAACAGCCGCTGCACGGAACGTATCGCCTGCTCCCAAAATTACTTTATTGCCAGCCTTATGAAACTGCGAGGCCAATTTACCAATAGTGGTAGTTTTACCAACACCATTGACCCCCACCACCATAATAACGTAAGGCTTAATGTCAGATTTTTGGAAAGCATTGGTTATATCTTCCGACTTATTTTGAGCGAGTAGCTCGGCAATTTCTTCCCGAAGTAAAACGTCTAGTTCGTTGGTAGTAACAAATTTGTCTCTAGCAACACGTTCTTCAATACGGCGAATAATTTTAACAGTTGTTTCAACGCCAACATCAGAAGAAATCAAGATTTCTTCTAATTCATCTAATACTTCGTCATCAACTTTTGATTTTCCGACGATAGCTCGACTGAGTTTTGAAAAAAGACCTTCTTTGGTTTTTTCTAATCCTTTGTCGAGAGATTCTTTCTCTTCGGTATTGAGTGTTTCTTTCTTTTTAAAAAAATCGAATAAACCCATTATGTTGTCTTCTTTATTGGTTACTCGTTAAAGCCTGAGTATATAAATATAGGCTTTTAAACAATGTATGGCAAAAGTAAAACAAAAAAAGTCCCGATAAAGGGACTTTTCTTAAAATCTTGCTAAAAGGTTGAATATTAACCTTTGAATACCGCTTGAACTTCATCTTGAAGAATGATTTCTTCTTTGAATGAGTAAGCACCTGTAGATGTTTTTACAGCTTTGATAACTTTAGCGTACTTTACACCACCTTCTTTTTTCAGGGTTGCAACTACTTTCTTTGCCATTGCTTTATAATTAGTTAACGATTATCTGAAAATTGCTCAACAGATAACTGAGTGAATTACTTGATTTCTTTGTGAACAGTTACTTTTTTCAAGAACGGGTTGTATTTTTTCAACTCGATACGAGCGGTAGTGTTCTTACGGTTTTTTGTAGTGATGTAACGAGACATCCCTGGAACGCCTGAAGTCTTTTGCTCAGTGCATTCTAAAATCACTTGGATTCTATTGCCTTTCTTAGCCATTGCGTGTTATGCTTTATGAATTTTCTGAATCTTACAAATAATCTGTACTCGTTTGATTATCAGAAAATTATAAATTACTGATATTGTCTAACGAATAACTCTTTCCCAAACAGGACTGCAAAGGTAGTAAATGTTTGAGTTTTAGACAAATATGTTTTTGAAAAAACTTTTTGAAATAGAGGCTTTTTTTTGAAAATAGGAAAAATCTGATAAAATGGGACAAATTTTGCCCTTATGCCGTTCTATTACTACAATAAAATTTACGAATTTTACAGCATGAAGCAGATTCAATACCAATATCGCCCTGAGAATTTTAAACTTTCAGACCCCAATAAATACGATTCGTCTAAATTGAAGTCGGAAGAGATGATTTTATCGCTTGGCCCTCAGCACCCTTCTACGCATGGTGTTTTGCGAATGGAAGTGATTTCGGATGGCGAATTGATTGTTGATGTTATTCCGCATTTGGGGTATTTACATCGTTGTTTTGAAAAACACGCCGAATCGCTCGCTTTTGGCCAAACTATTCCGTACGTTGACCGACTGGATTATTTGGCGGCTATGAACTCGGAACATGCTTATGTGATGGGGGTCGAAAAAATGCTCGACCTTGAAGGTAAGCTACCCAAGAGGATTGAATACATTAGGGTATTGGTGGCCGAACTCAACCGCCTTGCTTCGCATTTTGTGGCGATTGGTACTTATGGGCTTGATATTGGAGCTTATACGTCTTTCTTGTGGCTCATGCGCGACCGAGAGCATATTCAACGCCTTTTGGAATGGCTTTGTGGGGCTAGAATGCTATATAATTATATTTGGATTGGGGGCTTGTTTTATGATTTGCCAGTAGGATTTGAGGAACGTTGTTTGGAGTTTATCAAATACCTTAAACCCAAAATGGTAGAAATACGCCAACTGATTATCGAAAATAAAATCTTTGTACAGCGTACTGCTAATGTTGGGGTGTTGCCACTCGACTTGGCTATTAACTATGGGTGTACTGGCCCTGTACTGCGTGGCTCAGGGCTAAAGTTTGACCTGCGCCGAGTAGACGGCTATTCGGTATATCCAGAACTGGATTTTGATATCCCTGTTGGAAAAGGAGAAATGGGAACGGTCGGCGACTGCTGGGATCGCAACTTTGTTCGTGTGCTAGAATGTGACGAATCTATCAAAATTATAGAACAATGCTTGGTTCAGCTTCTTAGCGACCACAAGCGTACTCGTGAGTTTGACCCACAGGCTATGTTGCCCAAAAAAGTGCGTCCGCAAGCAATGGATTTATATTTTCGTGCCGAAAACCCCAAAGGTGAACTTGGATTTTTCTTTAGAACCGACGGCCGCTCGGATATACCTTTGAGGGTGAAAGCTAGGGCGTGTTCGTTTCACAACCTTTCGGTTGTTCCTGAAATGAGTAGGGGAGCTATGCTAGCCGACCTCGTAGCTATTATTGGTTCGGTAGATTTGGTAATGGGCGAGGTGGATAGATAACCAGAAGGCGATACAATCTCTCAACTTTTGTACATTGCTAACTTATTATTGGTAAAGCATTTTTTAGACTAATCGGTGGAATAGCCTTTTGGTTCTTTGGACATTTAATCAACAATATCATGTTTCATTTAGACCCTAATAAAACTTACCCTAAAAAATTACATTCTAAGTCATTAATTCGTTTTCAGGATTGTGACCCCTTGAAGCATTTGAACAATGCCAAATATTTCGACTATTTCTTCAATGCTCGTGAAGATCAAGTAGCTGAAATATATCAGTTTGATTATAACGACTATTTTGAACATAATCAAACCTCGTGGGTAGTTTATAATCATCAAATAGGCTATGTGAGTTCGGCCAAGGTGAGTGAATGGGTCACTATTATTTCTTCAACGATTTATTATAATGAAGATACCCTAGTAACAGAATATGTTATGACCGACGAACATAAACAGGTATTAAAGGCTGTTTTGTGGACAACCTCCAAATATATTGATGTGCGTACGGGTAGAAAAACGCCACATCCACCAGAAGTGATGAACTTTTTCGACACTGTGTGTGTGGATGGTATCGACTTTGAACATACCTCTTTCAATGGAAGAATCAAGGTAATCAAGCAAGAATTGAAGGACGGTACTTTTATTTAATCTCGCAACTATCATTATTCAACCTCCAGCTTACGCTACTTTATGAAAACAATTGCTCTTTTCTCTTTTTTCGTACTTATTTCTTGGGGAGGGTTTTCTCAGGACAAGCTCAAATCGCTTACTACCGAACGACAGCTGTTGTACAACGAGTACCTAGCTTCAGAAAGCCAATCGTCGGGTTTGTTTGGAAACAGAACCAAAGACGACATGCAGACTTCTATAGAAGCATTGAAGCAGATTATGGAAAAAGATAACCAAATTTTGGACGAGCTTAAAAACCTCCAAGAGCAATCAAAAGCTGATTTTACAGAAAAATACAATGATTTGATTCAGCAAAATAATGATTTGACCCAGAAAAACAGGGAGTTGATAGAGCTGACAGAAAGACATAAAGGGTGGTCGAAAGAAAACCATACTATTCTAGAAAATGTAGAGCAAGAACATACACTCGCTATTTCTATTGCGGCTGTTTTGGGCTTTTTATTTTTATTATACCTTATCAAATACTTTGGTTTGAAAAGCCAATACAAAGAGTTGCAACGTAAAATCAAAGGTGAGATATAGCCTAAAAGAGTTTTTTCCAGCCGTACCGAATGGCTACTAACACAATAATAAAGCCTATTATAATATACTGAAACGGAATGTAGGTAACAGCATATAAGCGGAGCCTATCAACAAACCAGAGTATTCCGATAAGAGCAGTAATGATGGTCATAAAACCAGAAAGACGCTCAAGTTGTGGCACGTATTCAAAGGGCATTTTCCATTTGATAAGTACCAATGTAATAGCCATGGTAATAATGGGTAATGCCTGAATGATAAGGTCGAGTTTCCAGATACTTTGGCGTTCAAATAAAAATAGATATACATTGAGGGTTACAGCAAAAATCCCAGGAATACAAGCCAAATAGGCTAGTACAGCATAGGTGTATCGTGCCAAAGATTGTTGTGGGTGAATTTGGGGATCTTGCCAGATATTCACTAAAAAAGTAGCCAATGGAATAGCCAAAAGGAATAGTAATAACCCGTTGGGGTTTGTAGAGATAGCTTGAAATATTTGTTCGAGTGTCATTTAGGCAGATGTTTACAATATCAAAAATAGTACAATGGTGTTTTGTCAAGTTATGGGTATTCAGGATTGTATATTGCTTTTTTAATAGATAAATAATTGTGTGATACTTACAAATGAAGGCTGATTTCGCCTGTTGGGGCGTATAACAGAACTTCATCTTCAATCATTTCACGGATAATTTCTTGAAATTGTGCGTTATGGTTGGGTTGCATAATTTTGGAGAGTAAATCTAACGACATCGCTCCGTTGGCCAATAAGGCTTTAATCTTTTCTTTGGTTTGTATTTTTACCTGAATACTATGCTCGGCCGTAGTTTCTTCTCGCTTTTTTCTGATACAAATATCACAAATACCACAATTTTTATCGGTATGTTCATCAAAATATTCGAGCAATAGCTGTGTTCTACAACGTTTGGTATGTTCAATATAAGCCCGAACAGCCTTTGCTTTCTGTAGGTCGTAAACCTTTCGATGCTCGATTTCGTGGATTTGTAATGGCAATGTTTTGGCATCGTATCTGCCCGTTAAGAAGGTTAACTGAGGCTTATTTTTTTGTTTGTCATATTGCAAAATCTCAAATCTTTCGAGCTGGCCTAGCATTTGTTCTATCTCGGGCAAGGGTGCCGAAAAGGCTTTGGAAATAGTTGCTTCCGAAATTGTCAAATATCCAGTAAAAAGCTCGCCTCCATACATTCGTAGAAGCAATTTGATAAAACTATCGTATTTGGGGTTTTTGAGTTGAAAATCATACAACTGCCTATTATCGACCGAAATACTGATTTTGGAGGCATGATGAATAGCTTCTGATAGAGCAATAAATCCTTGATTTTCAAGAATTTTTAAAGCAAAGTAAGTGTCTGTTGGAGGTAAATCAAAACGATGCTGAAACGCAACAAGGTCTAAATCGTAACTGGCCAATTCGCCACTACCTACAGCCAATTGATAATAATTGCCCAGACATTGATACACACGCCTAACCAATTCGATAGGCGGATAATTTTGTAAAACGTTTTTTTCAAGGCTAGCTATATCATTTTGGTTGTAGAGTACAGTAGCAAAAGCCTTTTGGGTATCTCGCCCTGCACGTCCTGCTTCTTGGTAATATGCCTCTAAGGTTTCGGGTAAGTCCAAATGTACAACCAATCGTACATCAGGCTTGTCGATACCCATACCAAAGGCATTAGTTGCTACCATTACTCGCACCTCATTTTTTATCCACATTTCTTGTCGTTTGCTTCGTTCGGGTGTAGACAACCCCGCATGGTAAAAAGTAGCCGCAATACCCGCTCTTTGTAATAGGTTTGCTATTTCTTGGGTTTTACGTCTATTTCGTACATATACAATGGCAGTACCTTGTACTTTTTGTAGCATACCGAGTAGACGACGCTCTTTATCTTCTTCTTGTAAAGTAGAGTATGATAGATTTTCACGTGCAAAACTCTGTTGAAAAACTTGCGTATTTTGCATTTCAAGTTTTTCGATAATATCTGCTTTTACTTCTTTGGTAGCCGTAGCCGTTACCGCAATCATTGGTACGGGTTTGACAAGCTCACGAAATGCAGCAATTTGTAAGTACGGAGGTCTGAAATCATAACCCCATTGCGAAATACAGTGAGCTTCGTCGATAGCCAAAAGGTTAATTTTCATGAGTTTAGCTCGTTCCAAAAAAAGCTTGGTTTGTAATCTTTCGGGCGAAATATAGAGGAATTTTACTTGTCCATAAATACAATTATCAAGGGCTATATCTATTTGGTTGGGGTGCATACCCGAATAAATCGCAATAGCCGAAATGCCTCGACGTTTCAGCTGCTCTACTTGGTCTTGCATCAGGGCAATCAGTGGGGTCACTACCAAGCAGATACCCTCTTGGGCCATAGCAGGCACTTGAAAGCAAATCGACTTACCGCCTCCTGTTGGTAGCAAAGCCAAGGTGTCGTTGCCCGCTAATACCGAGGTAATAATATCTTCTTGTAAAGGGCGAAAGGTGTCGTAGCCCCAATATTGTTTTAATATACGATGAATTATATTTTGCATAAATTGAACTTCGTGAGAAAACCCCAAAACTTGAGCAAATGTATCCTTATCAGATACAATTGTCAAGATATATTAAAGAACAGCTCTTTTTATTTATATTAGTATTTGAAATACAGTTATGAGCTTATATTTTGACATACCCACACTCGTTTAAAACAGATGATGAAGTTTTCCTCAATGTTATTGGTTGTTTTAACCACTATATCGTTATTGTCGTGCCAGTCCAATCGGCTAACTTCCAAGAAGTTAAATCGCTTAGTTCAGCAATCAACCATATTTTCCCAAAATCATACGGGTTTTGCTTTGTACGACCTCGCTGAACACAAAGTACTGGCCGAATACAATGCCAATCGTTATTTTCAGCCAGCCTCTAATACCAAATTGTATACCTATTATGTAAGCCAAAAAACATTGGGCGATTCTATTCCTGCTTTGCAGTATGTTCGCTCTGGCGATTCTTTGATTGTATGGGGTACTGGTGACCCTTCGTTCCTGAATCCAGATTTGACTAAATCGAAGGTATTAGATTTTTTGAAGGATGCTCCCGAAACAATCTATTTTTCAAATGATAATTTTACAAGCCAATTTTATGGCCCAGGATGGGCTTGGGACGACTACAATGATTACTATGCTACCGAAATTAGTGCATTTCCTATTCATGGAAATATCGTAAGATTTAAAGGCGATGTTAATAATTCTTTACGAATAGAGCCTCGTTTTTTTGCTGATAAAACCTATAATTGGTCGCATGGCAATTCATTTAGTGTTCAACGCGATTTAACGGGCAATTTGTTTAGCTATCCAGCAGGCAAAAGTATTAAGCCTAATTACGAGCAAGATATTCCCTTCAAAACATCGCCAGAGCTAACAGTAACATTGCTCAAAGATATTTTACAAAAAGAGGTGGTTTTGATTAATAAAGCCTTGCCCAACAATACCAAAACATTGTACAGCTTGCCAGCCGATAGCCTGTACACCCGAATGCTTCATGTAAGCGACAATATGATAGCCGAGCAGTTGATGGTTCTTACCTCGCATATATTGGCGGGCGAACTCAACGTAAAAACGGGTATTGCTAAGGCAAAAAGTCAATATTTGCAGGAACTTCCCGATGCTCCTAGCTGGGTAGATGGCTCAGGGTTGTCGAGGTATAATTTATTTACGCCAAGAGATATGATTTATTTGTTGGGTAAAATCTATGAAGATGTACCTCAGGCCAAACTGTTTAAGATATTGCCTGCCGCTGGCAAATCGGGGACTATTAAAAACATCATGAAAACCGACGAAGCGTTTATTTTTGCTAAATCGGGGTCGTTTAGCAACAACTATAATTTAAGTGGCTATATTTTGACCCGAAAAGGTAAGGTGTTATCTTTCAGCTTGATGAATAATAATTTTGTAAAATCAATGTCTGAAATCAGAAAAGAGGTTTCCCAATTATTGACAACAATTCATGAAAAATGGTAGTGGTTCATAGAAGCTGTTTAAACTTGATTGTATTGAGAAATAAAAGGTGCTTGGTTTAAAGTTTAACACAGATTTAGTGTTAAAGTTAATAATATGACTAGTTCTTGATTGACGATTCCAATTAGCAGGTGGATTTATTTACCCATGACGAAAAAGTTTAAACAGCTTCAATGAAAAAAGCTAAAAACCCATACTAACTACTATGAAACAATTGACTTTTTTTGCCAGTTTTTTGTTGTTTGCTACCAAGCTACTGGCACAAGAAACCCTTTATTTTAATCCTATTTATATTCCTTTTGCCGATACTACCCATGTCTTTACGCCAAAAGAATACGCCCGTAGCACCAGCAAGCATTATCCTGTAGTGTATTTGTTGCATGAGCAAGGTGGTACATTCAAGCAATGGAATAGTATTATTAGTGTACAAAAATACGCTGATGCTTATGGGTTTATTATTGTTTGTCCCGATGGCTTTGACGACTCGTGGTATATCAATAGCCCTCGAAAAGCTACCATGAAGTTTGAAGATTTCTTTTTTAAAGATTTGTACCCTGCTATCAAAGAAAAGTACAGGGTAGAATCTGACCAAGTATTTATTACTGGTATAGGTATGGGCGGTTTTGGGGCGATGAACTTATTCCTCAAAAAACCCGATTTATTCCGCTCGGTAGGAAGCTGTTCGGGGATTTTAGACCTACAAAATGAAGTGGATAATACCCGATTAAGGACATTGTTGGGCAATACCGATTTTGAAACGCTCAGAAATTTATCGATTATTTATAATATTGATAAAATAGCCGCTGCTCAGCGAGAAATCATTTTTGACTGTGGAACAGATGGCCCTCAATATGAAAACAATAATTTTTTTAAGAAACGCTGCGACGAGCTTAGGGTAAAAGCTACTTATATCTCACAACCAGGGAAACACGACCGAAGCTACTGGCAGAAGTCGATACGTTGGCACTTTGATTTTTTTAAGAGGCTAGCAAAAGAATAAATTTTTGGTGCGGGAATAATAGCCCGCACTAAAAATACTAGGAAGCCTGCCCGCCATTTACGCCAAGTACTTGTCCATTGACAAAGCCTGCTTCGTCCGAGGCCAAAAACAAATAGGCATTGGCAATATCTTTGGGTTCGCCCATGCGTTTTAGGGGAATTTGGTTAATCATTTGTTGTTTTACTTCGTTGGGCATAGCGTCGGTCATTTCGGTTTTGATAAAGCCCGGTGCTACAGCGTTGGAGGTAATACCGTTTTTGGCCAACTCTTTTGCCCATGTTTTTACCATACCTATCACACCTGCTTTGGTGGCCACATAGTTGGTTTGTCCAAAATTACCGTGAACTCCCACTATCGACGATGTACAGATAATACGCCCATACTGATTTTGAATCATATACGGAACTACCGCTTTGGTACAGTTAAATACACCCGTTAGGTTAACGTCAATAACCTGTTGCCATTCAAGGTGCGACATTTTTACTAGCGTTTTGTCGCGTGTAATACCAGCATTGTTAATAAGTATATCGATGTGTCCGTACTGGTCAAAAACCGCTTTGCTTGCTAGCTCAATAGCGGGAACGTCGGTAGTACTAACATTCATAAATTGACAAGAGAATCCCTCATTTTGAAGATTTTTGGCCGTTTCTTGACCAGCATCTAGCACATCCCAGATAATTACAGTAGCTCCTTCTCGACAAAATAACTCGGCAGCAGCTTTGCCGATACCTCGGGCTGCACCCGTAATAATCGCAACTTTATGGTGTAATCTCATGCGTTTGATTGGTTGAATATTTGGAGGGAAGTTACAAAGCATTATTGAACTTTGTCAAGATTTTGTAGAATTATTGTTTTTTGCTAAAAATCTTCTTTTAGTTGTTAATGTTTGTTTTTGCCCAATTTTCAAAGAAATAACTCAATTTTATCAAAAAATAGCGAGGCAAATAATTATAACTCGTAACAATTTGACTATTGTTGTCGAGTATTATTTTAGTATCGGCCTTGGTATTCAATACATTCTTTACAGTAAATGAAACTTTGAGTACATCATTTTTGAGGAAATATCGCTGAAGTTCTGAATCGAAAAATGTACTTTGTATCTGTCCAAATAAGGTTCTGATATTATTATCAAAGTACCAATTCTGGAAAGGAGATAAATTGCTATTAAGCGACAACGTAACAAGGTTGTTGTGCTGATGAGCAATCCAGTTGGACTGTACTTGAAGCGTTGATTTCAACGTATTGTTTTTGTTAATCCTGTAGTTGGCTTGAATATTATTGAAAAGTAGTTGAGCATTCACAGCAGCATAGTGGTTGTTGAGCAAGGTTTGGTTATTTTGCTGGGTAAAACTGCCAAATAAAGAAAATGAAAGATTGTTAGTAGAATGAAGTTGAAAAAGCGAGTAATTAATCGAAAAATCATCTACTGGTTTCGTGCTGTTGATACGTTTGTAAGCTTGTATCCAATTATTAATCAAAGTGTTATCTATGATATAGTTATCAAAGGTTCGCTTTGAAATATTTAAGTTAAGAAGATAGTTTTCGTAGAAAGAATATGTAAAAAAGGCTGATAGACTTTTTTCTGTATAGGGGGTAATGGCAATATTGCCGTACCTGATATTTTCAGTACGACTACTATCTGGAATTTCGCCAATACTTTCCCATGAAGGTAAAATCGTTTTGATTTGATAGCGTAAATACAGCCGACTCTTGTTGTTGATTTTGAAGTTTAATTTACTCAGAAAATTAACCGATTGAGTAGATATATTATTTCGTAAATCAATGTTTTGTTTTCTATTACTACTATAATTTAACATACTCAAACCATTCACAAAACTCCATTTTCGTTGTTGATATAACGAATATAGCCCTACTTCATTTTTTTGGTTTGTCAAACCAAAAAGGTTATCCCAAGATGCGTTGTTGTTACTGAGGTATCGTAACTGCTGGGTACTATTAACGCTTTCTACTAAATGATTCAATTTAGTTTCAATGAGCAATTTTCTTGATATAGGAAGGCTTTGGATATACTCAAAGTTGATGATATTATGGTTGACAGATTCTGTAATATTCTGGCTTTTAGTACTGGTATTGGTATTAATTTCATTAAAAAACTGTGTGTATTCTCTCGGAAATGTATTTTTTATTGTGACAAAAAATGTACTATTAGTTCCTTTCTTTTTTCCTTGAATACCTAGTGTACCCTGAAAATTATGGGAGAAGACACTTTCATTTCCACTTCGATGAGTTTGTACTTCATTGATATTTTGGTTATCGTTTATTCTCGAAACTCTATTGATAATATCTTGCGTATCGTTATTGTCATAAATAATTTGTTGCGAAAATCTAAAAGATGATTTTGGGCTTATTTGTAACTTTCCGTTGATATTAAACTGGAGATTATCTTTTTGATACACACTGCTATTATTGGTTCTGAGGTACTGAACATTGTTTTCCCAGAAAGTGTTTTTGGATTGACTGACTTCAATATTTTGATTGGTTCGACTCAATAAGAGAAACGCATTGATTTCATTTTGTTTTTGTGTGTAGGTATAATTAAATCCTCCGTCGAATGTAGTCCTGATACCACTGCTGTTGTTTTGTAGTTTTTGTAAATTTTCAGAGGTCTGCCCATTTTCATTGTCGTACAAACCCATAATGGTATTGTTATTAGTTTGGTTTCTGACCATACCATTTACTAAACGCTCAATATCTTTGGTGTCAAGTCCTTGTTCATTGAGGTTATTAGCATTCAAGAAAAAGTTTGCATAACTGTGCGTTCCTAATCTATTGTATTTTGCTTTTGCAATATTCCTTTGTTCAGTGCCTAGTCCCCACGAAATATCACCAAATCCACCTTTTTTCCTATCTTCTTTTAATTTCAAATTGACGGTTTTTTCAACTGTTCCAAATTCATTGATTCGTTCTATGATTTCGATCTGCTGAATCATATTGGCCTTTAGGCTATTCAAGGTAATGATAGGGACTCCACCAAATATACGTTTCCCATCAACAGTTAGTTGATTAATTGTACTGCCAAAAATTGAAACGTTACCATTCTCTATATATAACCCTGGAATTTGATTGAATATATCCGAAGCATCAGAATGGGGTTTGGTAGCCAAATCGTTTGTTCTGATAATTACAGTATCGCCCGACACTACAATGCGTTTTCTTTTTCCTTTTACCCAAACAGGGTCTAATTCAATGATTTTGTCAGCATAAATTTGGGCTATTCCGTCGAGCGAAATAAAAAATAGGGTAAAAATAAAAAGGTACTTCATGTAAGTTTTGTTGGGTTATATAAATTCTGTATGGTACTTATTTTACACTTCTTCGCACCAAACGATTATTATTGTCGGCTGTGCATGTACACACGAACTATACCAATGACCTACTACTTCACCTGTAGATTTGTCTGTAATTACACCGCTGTAACCACAAACAAGATTTAGCCCACTAACTGTAGGGGCTTCAAAAAAACTAGATAACTGCCAATCATTAGCAGAAAGCCCTTCATACACTAAATTTGAATTTGGTGTAGAAACCTCGTTTGCGAAAGCTCCTAAACTTGAAGCTATAATAAATAAAAATATAGAGACTATCTTTTTCATAAAATTTAAAGTTAAAAGTTTAAACAAAAATTGAAAATAGAAAAAACATAACCCAACTTGTAAATCTGTTTATTTTTTGCCTAATTTGCAAGAAAAAAATTAAAATAAATAATTGGTATGAAATCTTTTAAAAATTACATATTCTTCATCTATCTTTTTATTTCACATAACATCAACGCGCAAGATTATCTGAAAACATGTAGTGGAAAGTCGTTTGAAAGTAAAGTAGTTTATGCCAAAAAGCCGTTTGAGCCTAATGTAGATAACGAAACTATCAAGATTGAATACACCAGATTGGTAGAAATAAAGAACTCGAATGAGCTGAACTTGAAAATTAAGCGAGTAAGACAAAAAAGTAAAACCGCTATGACAAGTATGGATATTGATACCGATAGGCCATTCCCTAATAATGATATTGAGAAAAGTGCCTTGGAAAACTATTTAGAGCATGTTGACAAGCCTATCAAACTGAAGTTAACCCAAAATAGTAAACGTGATATTACCAGTAATATGTGGTTGGCAAAACTACCTATGATGAACCCTATTCAACAATTATCGGGAATATTTATCAAAGACTATGCTGCAAAGGGGTGGATAGATACTCTTCAAACAGACGAATATATTTATATCAACCAATATGTCTTTGATGGAGATAGCACGATAACATTGCAAGGTTCTGCAAGACCCAAATTATTAAAACAAGATACTGTTCCTTCGAGTGGCGATACGGTTAGTCCTAATTCGGGCGAGTCGCTACAGGCTCAATCAGAGGGCAAACGACTTACGTATCAGGCAAAAATTTACTTTAATAAAACCAATAATTTTATCTCGAAGATATATGGAAGTGTCAATACAATTGAAACCATGACCGTAATGGGGCAGAAGCACGACAGAAATATCAATGAATTTTTTCAAGTTATCAATAAACCATTATAGCACAACGTTTTAGTCCTAATACAAAACCCCCAAAATATGGTAAATACCTATTTTGGGGGTTTGTAAAATATTGACTATTAGTGAATTAGTGTGAATATGTAGTGGAATGATAAAAGGCTAATGGCTTGATATATACTAGATGATTAATTAGTATTATATGTAAGTTAAAATACTATTTCGGTCAGACAGAATGGCTATATTGTTAATCAAAAGTCCGACATCTCAATTTTTACAATGCTACCAAACCTCCATTCAAAATTCACTAACTCACTCATTCAATGGAAAGTAAGGAATATAGAATCAGTTATAAAGAAGTTATAGGAGGTTTATTTCTTTTTGCCAATATTGAATGCTACATAAAACTGGGCCGAAGAGTTTTTTAACTCGAAATAGTCGGAAAAGTTGCTCTTATCATCAATTTTGAAGTCTTTATTGATATTTACTAAGCCTAGAATATAACGGCCACCAACCGAAAACTGGTCGTTTATTTTGTATTCTAAACCACCCGCCAAGCCAACATCTATTTTCTTGAAAAGCCCATTGTAGCCAATCGAAAACAAATCGTTGATACCAATACGGGTATTTATCAAATAACTTACTTGTGGCCCCGCCAATAAAGAAAGGTCTTCGGTAACAGGGAATTTTACCAAAATAGGCAACGACAAATAATGTAAACCTACATTACCAACTCCTCCAATATTGAAGCCCTGCAAGCTGTATAATAGTTCAGGTTGTAAACCTACTTTTTCGGAAAGCATCCAATCTTGTACAACAATACCAGCGTGGAATGTACTTTTACTATTGATAACATTTACGGGTTCGGGCGATACTAATACATCGGCAATAGAATAACCTCCTTTAAAAGCTATGCTTTGAGCTTGTACAGCTACCGACGATACTAACAATAGGGTCAGGGCAACGAATAATTTTTTCATGATGTTCTAGTGTGGATTACAAACCGCTTTTTATTGATTTTGATGTTATAACGGAGAAATGCTTGTGAGGTCTCATAATAAAATGTTAATACTTGTTAAGCATTTGTTAATACAAAAAGCCTATAAAACGAAAAAGCCCTAGCACAGTTTGCTAAAGCATTGGTTATGAAGATATTTTGAAACTAGCGTAGTTGATAAACCATAACAATAAAAAATTATCTAAGTGTGTCAATAACAGAAGCTATTTTAATTAGTCCAATACCAGCGAGGCAATACCTTTAGCGATCGAGGAATTTGAAATATTGCATAAAAGAGGGAGCAGAAAAACCAAAAATGAATAGAATGAGCAAAACCCTGCAAGTGCCACGAACACTTGCAGGGTTTTGCTAAAGACTTATTGTGGATAAGCTCGGATTAGTCAATGTTGTTATTGTTGGCGTTGTTTTTATCTATTTTCATTTGTAAAAAATAAGAAAATAAAAGTCCTGCTCCGCCAAATACAAAAATCATTGAGAAATAGGCTACATCATCATCAAAGCCTAGGTTGTTTTCAAGAAAATGCCCAATCAAGAGGCCAATCCCAACACCCATACCCAATAAGCCCCAACGAAGAGAATTAGCAGGATTTACTTTGGATGATACCCCACGTGCTGGTGGAACAATCCCTTTGGCAATCATGGCCATTTTTTCGTCGTTCTCAAATTTGCGTAAAAAAACAATCATTGTTAATCCGCCAACTGTAGCAATAATTGGGATTAATAGAGCTAACATTCCTTCATTAATCATGTCCGTATTGTTGTGTTTAAATGTTTATTTCTTGAGTTTTAAGAGTCAGCCAAAAGATACTTTCCTAGAACAAGCCGCTTTTACTGAATTTCTGCCGATATGATGTAAAAATATGAAGCGAGGTTACAGGCTGTAATGAATATTTTTAGAATATTCTTTCAAACCCTTCATTACAGCTAAAAAAATGGTATCTATTGGATGAACACAAATATACTGGCATAAATCAGATGAAGCATCCCTACTTTTGCACATACCTCAATACATAATCTATATAACATTGAAGAATAATTTCATAAATTAGTGTAACCTTCTTAACCGACCTTGCATCATATTGCTGTGAAAACTTTAGAATCAGATATATCAATCATCGAGCGTATTTTGTCTGGCGATAAGTCGGGTTATAAAGACTTGGCTAATCGGCACAAAGGTTATGCTTTTACGGTGGCATACAAAGTGGTAGGCAATCGGGAAGATGCCGAGGAGGTGGCCCAAGATGCCTTTATTCAGGCCTTTCATGCGTTGGCTACTTTTAATAAAGAAGCTAAGTTTACGACATGGTTTTACCGAATTGTATTTAATGCCGCATTGATGTTTAAGCGAAAAAATAAAATCCAAGCCGAAGATATCGACCGCTCGCAGGCTGCTCAGGCTGTACCTGCCGACACTGCCGATGGCCTAAAATCGTTGGAGCAAAAAAGATATATTCAGATGGCACTGAATACCCTTTCGCCCGACGATGTTATGATGATTACTTTATTTTATTTAAAAGAACAAAGTCTCGATGAAATTAGCCAAGTGGTAGGTATTAGTGCCGACACCGCCAAAGTAAAACTTTGTAGGGCTCGCAAACGTTTAGCTGAAGAAATGAAACGTATGTTGGGCAATGAGTTACATTCGCTAGTTTTTTGATAGATACAAACACGCTCAAATTTGAAATGAAGATGAACGACGAAGAAATATTTGATATTTTAGACGGTATTGCCTCTGAGGAGGTGATTGCCCGTCACCAAAAACGCTTGTTGGAGGACACCGATTACCAACAGCTTTTTCTGGAATATGCTAGTACGCATGCTCTGCTGGAGGAGATGCCTCTTGAAAAAACAGCCGTTAATTTTACCGATAAGCTATTAGATAAATGGGAGCTTGCTCAGTCTCCCGTTGTAGTTACCCAATCTAGTAAATTACCTCTCTACTTTATGAGTGTAATGGCTGTACTGGCTATTTTGGTAATATTAGTAATGTTGGGTTTGCCTGCTAGCAACAAGCCTTATCAGTTTCCTGTAAATGTGGGTACTTCGGTCGAGTTTCTGAAAAATAAGGAGTTTATCAACGGACTGGTACTTATCAATGTATTAATAGCCTTATTTTTTATTGATAAAAAAGTGTTTCTTCCCTATTTTCAGCAGCATCATCGCGTTGGATAAAGCTATAGCAGGGATGCTATCTATAACCTAAAAGCACAGAGCTACAATCGTTATTCATTGTGGCTTTGTGCTTTTTTATGGATTAAGCAAAAGTAACTTCTATGGGCTCGAAATGAGCTTTACTACTTTCGCAAACAGAGCAACAAAAACTATCTGGCAGGGTTTCAAATTTGATTCCTGCAGGAATTTGATTAAGCGAATCGCCAAAACGTTCGTCATAAATAGTAAAACAGTTTTTACACTGATACGCCAAATAGCTTGATATAGCCTTGGTAGTTTTGTTTTCGATAACACCTGCCTGACTGGTCAAATCGCCAGAAGTATGGAGCGAATAATACCGCTTGGTAAGGCGTTGGAGCATTTCGGGTACATGAGCTTTGTGTAATCCTTTTTCAAACAAAACCAATTGACGTGTATTGGGGTTGAAGTCTTCGGTATGATAAATATCAAAAACACGGCTCAAACCACCCAATATCTTTCTTTTCTTGATTACAACCGAGCCAAAAACCTCCGATTTGGCACGTGTCTGAATAGCGAAACTCAAGCCAAATGTACGAACATCATCTTCGTCAAATTCACGAATAATGGTATTTTTGAGGGCTAATCCTTCGGGGGCGTGGTCTTCTACCTGCCAATTGAGTTCGTTGGCGGCATGCCTTACATTGATGCCATATTTCCCTAAAAGCTTATCCCAAATAGCCCTATCCTGATTTTCTATTCCCTTAATAATAAGCGATTTCCAGGGGGTAGTACATATTTGACCGATTTTGGTACTAAGACAAATACGACACAGGGCTAATAAAAAATCTATTCCAAATGATTCATGACGGCGGTAAATACCCAACCATGTTTTGTTGCCATATCGGTTAAAACCTTCATAATATGGAAGCATAAACTTGGGTAGTATCAAAGCTTCTTGGGAAGGCTGTGATATAATTTCGCCCTGAGCCATCAATTGTTCGTAAACTTCCTCTTCTGTTAGGGTATTCCCAAAGATTAAAATACTTTCTAGGCGTTTTGAAACCTTGGGTATTTCGAGGGTATAAATTAATATAGGTAAACAAAAAACAGCGTTCGACTGCCTATTGCGGATATACAAGTACCAAAAATTGGCAATTGGCGAAGCAATAAAATTGAGATTACCCGTAAAAAAAGGTGTAAATGACTGCTGATTATCCGAAATATTGATTTTGAGAGTAGGCTGAAAATCAAATCCATCAAAAATATCTTTGTAAATCCCTTCTGAAAGCCACTGCCCAGTCGGAAAAACCTCTTGGGCACAATACGATGAAATAATGTTAGGAAATAGATGGCTGTCTATTTCGTAGTCGATACCAAGGGTATTGAGCTGCTCTTTGAGCAGGCTAATACCACTACCTCGAAGAGTCTCGGCCTTTGTCCACATCAAAAGTTGCTGGCGTGCCCCAAAGCTTACATCTTTGATACCCGCTAGCTTGGCTGCTAATAAGATAGCCTCTAAAGTGCCTGGCGATACAATGCCCCCAGTGAGGTTTATTTTTAGTAAAGAGTAGTCTTGCATAACTTTCTAGTGATTTATACTTAATAAACTGATAATCAAAGTGATATTACTATTTCAATAAAAAGTATGATTGTGATTTTGAAAATGTAACTTTTCTAATAAATATAATTTTTTTAAGAAGAACTTTCTTGTTTTTGTTCAAATTTTTTACCCTTATCCATTGACTTTCCAAAATCCTTTCATAACTTTCGACTGTCAATTAAACGACGCAAGTAGTATTTCTCAGTAAATGAATACTTTAAGTCATTTGAAAATGTAAAAACAGTGATTTTAAGAGCAATATGAATTTTCTAAGAAATACAAGTGTTTCACTCTCATAAATAACGAATAAAATGAAAAACAACAATGTAATTAAAGCTATGTTTGTAGCAGCTGCTATGACTTGCTTGTCGAACGTAAGTGCTATTGCAAATTCTAACGATGAAGAAGCGTTTGTAAAAACTAAAATTGCTGCTGTAGCTAACTCACTTAGTTTCAATGTTTGGGTTGAGAAACCATCTAACAAAAAAGTAACAATCGTAGTAGTAGACAAAGACAACAACGAAGTTCACCGTGAGTACGTAGATGCAAAATCTGGTAAATTCGCTAAGACTTTTGACTTCTCTAACTTGAGTGATGGTAAATATACTATCGAGGTAATTAGCTCAAACATTGATGTAATCGAAGCTAAAACTTTCGAAATCAAAACTAGCTTTGTAACAAGCCGTGATTTAGTTGTAGCTCGTCAAAAATAATTTTCCCCTTTTTGACGCTTATGACTATAACTATGTTTGACCTCTGTAAATTAGGTTCATTGGAATTGAAATTTTGGAATTTAGAATTTACTTCTGATTCCAAAATTTCGATTCCTAGAACCTGATAACAAACTCAAGTTATACCATTACTTCTTCTTTGGTGTTAGCCTCCAAAATAGCTTTTACTTCTGGGCGACAACTTCCACACCCTGTTCCTGCTCCTGTTTGCGAGCATAACTGATTAAAGTCTTTACAACCTCCTTGAATGGCATTTTTCAGATTGCCTTCTCCTACATTATTGCACGAGCATACCAATTTCCCCATGACGGGGTCTGCTTTTTTTCCTGAACGCAATAGCTCAAGGCGTTTGTCTGACAACTCTATGCCATTGCCTATCAGGTCTTTAAATTCAAGAAACTCCGATTTGTCACCGATTAGTATTGCTCCAACTAGCTTGTCTCGGTAAACAATACATTTTTTGTAATATCTTTTGGCTTTATCTATAAAGACAATCTCTTCATATTCTGGATTATTGGGAGTATCTATGATGCCTAGCGAACACAGTTGTACGCCTTGGATTTTCATGATATTCATCGACAGCGAACCTTTATAGTAGCTAGCCCAGTCGCCAGCAATATATTTGGCAATAATATCGGCTTGTTGTTCGGCAGCGGCGGTAATACCCCACACTTGACCTCGCCATTGGGCTATTTCGCCAGCGGCAAATATATTGGGGTCGGATGTCTGGAGGTAGTCGTTTACGACAATACCTCGATTTACCTCGATACCCGCGGCTTTGGCAATTTCTAGGTTGGGGGTAGTGCCTATTGCAAAAACAGCCACTTGTACGTCTATTCTTCTGCCCGATTTTAGGCGGACACCCTCTAGTTTTTCTGTACCATAAAGCGATGCTACTTCGTCGTTGTAATAAATGTCTATGCCCAAATCGGCTATTTCATGATGCAGTAGTTCAGACCCAAGCTGGTCGAGTTGTCGGTCCATAAAACGCCCACTACGTTGTATAATCGTAACATTTACATTGATTTCACGCAGCGAGGCGGCCAATTCTAAGCCCAAGAGGCCCCCTCCAACAATTAGGGCATGAGGGTTTTCTTGTTGTAAAAAAGGCTTGAGGCTGTCGGCATCTATGCGTGAACGCATATTGACAATACCCGAAATACGTGGAATACTCGAAGGCATAAAAGCCCTAGAACCCATTCCTAAAATAAGGCGATCGTAGCTATGCTCTTGGCCAAGCGAATCAGTAATAACCTTGTTGGCTCGGTCGATATGGACTATTTCAACGCCTTTATGAACCTGAATATTGGCTTCGGCAAACTGGTCGTCTTTGAGTTTTACCAATTGTTCCCAATCCTGAGCCCCCGAAATATAATCGGGCAACATAACACGGTTATAGAAAGGGTGTATTTCTTTAGAAAATACATGAATTTCATCGGTTTTATTGAGCTCACGATATGATTTAATAAAGCCCAACCCTGCCGAACCTGCTCCGATGATTATGATTTTTTCGGGTGGTTTGATATAAGCTTGTACTTCTACCGCCGAAAATTTAAAATCAGGCTCTTTAGAACGAGGGTCAACCAAGGTATTGGTAAGATTGTTGGTTCGGCCAAAACTACGTTCTAATATTTTGCCAAAGTGCATGGGCATGAAACACACTCCTTCTTTTATATCGGTGGTGATTTTGGCTTTAATTTGAGCTTTTCCTCTGCGGTTTATAACCTCTACAATTTGGTTTTCCTTAATATTCCGACGATTGGCATCGTTGGGATGAAGCTCGATAAATGGTTGAGAAATATGTTGATTGAGTTTATTGACCTTGCCCGTTTTGGTCATAGTATGCCATTGGTCACGGATACGGCCAGTTGTCAAAATTAATGGAAAGTCGTTTGAAAGTGCCTCAGACTGATTTTGGTCGGGTACGGCATGGATTTTGGCTTTTTGGTTGGGTGTATAAAACCGATGATCGGTAAATAACCTTTTTGTTCCCTTAAAGTGAGGGTTGTTGTTAGCCTCGTCTTGGGTAAACGGCCACTGAACCGAACGTTTTTCTTGAAGAATATCGTAGCTCAACCCCGATATATCGATATTTGTGCCAGTAGTAGAACGGCAGTGTTCATCATAAATTTCACTATTGTTTTGATAAGCAAAGGCGTTGCCAAAGCCCATTTTCTGAGCAAATTTGATGATAATTTGGGTGTCGTCCATGGCTTCGCCTGGAGCATTCACAATTTTGGGAAGGAAGGTTATACGGCGTTCTGAATTGGTAAATACAGATTCTTTTTCGGCCCAACTAGCAGCTGGTAATACAACATCGGCATATTTGACGGTATCTGAGCGATGCGAAATATCCTGTACCACTACATATTTAGCGTTTTTCAAGCCTTGCTCTACAGCATTACTATCGGGCATACTCACCATTGGATTAGTACATACAATCCAGATAGCCTTCATACGGCCATCGGCAAGGGCTTGGAACATTTCGGTAGCCGTAAACCCAGGTTTATCCGAAATTTTAGTACCTCCCCAAAATGCCTGAATTTCTTCACGATGTACAGGATTCTGTAAGTCGCGGTGAGCAGGCAACATATTGGCCAAGCCACCTACCTCACGCCCCCCCATGGCATTGGGCTGGCCTGTGAGCGAAAAAGGGCCACTGCCTTCTTTTCCAATTTTACCTGTAATTAAATGTAAATCAATCAAAGAAAGATTTTTATTGACTCCAATAACCGATTGATTGAGCCCCATTGTCCACATCGACATAAAGCCTTTGGCTTCATAAATATATTGGGCAGCTAGTGTGATTTCGTGTTCGGGAATACCACATATTGTAGCCGCTTCGCTGATATTCCTTTCAAAAACCTGTTGCCGATAGGCTTCAAAGCCCTCGGTATGATTTAGGATAAAGTCGAGATTTATCCAGTTGTTTTCTATCAAAACCCTACCAATAGCGTTGGTAAGGGTAACGTCTGTGCCAGGGGTAATTTGCAAATGCAAATCAGCCTGCGATGCTGTTTGAGTTTTGCGAGGGTCAACCACTATAATTTTGGTATTAGGATTGGCCTGTTTATGAGCTTCTACGCGTCGCCAAATAATAGGGTGAGCCCATGCAGGATTAGCTCCTGTTACAAAAAAGGTATCGGCTAGCTCGATGTCGTCATAACAAATAGGGACGGAGTCTTCGCCCAAGGTGAGTTTGTAGCCTACCACTGCCGACGACATACACAAGCGAGAGTTGGTGTCGATATTATTTGAGCCAATAAAGCCTTTAATAAGTTTGTTGATAACATAATATTCTTCGGTCGAGCATTGACCAGACACATAAAAGCCTACCGAATCGGGGCCGTATTTCTGAATAATAGACTTAAATACTGCCGCCGTGCGGTCGAGGGCTGTATCCCAGCTTACTTTTTGTAATGGCAAATTGCGGTTGTACCGCATACTTGGATACAAAAGGCGGTCGGAAGTATCCATAACTGTATAATGGATATTCATACCTTTCGAGCACAACATACCTTTACTAGAAGGGTGTTCTTTGTCGCCTTCCAACTGAAGCTTGCCATTACCCAAGTCCGTTACGACGACACCACAGCCCACCCCACAGTACGAGCAGGTTGACTTTACTTGTTTTTTATTGGATAATATGCTCATATACAAAGAAAATTAAGTTTGTTGTTCCTACTAATATTGGAATTATTTACTCCTCTGGAGCTTTTTTAAACCTTTATAATAGTACTCATTTTGGATAAAATGGATATTTATTATACTATTATTCGATGGTTTGATGATTTTGGTTGATTTGTTGCAAAAACGTGATAATTGCTGTAAATCAATGGTGTTATTCGTGTATATTTGTTTTTATGTTATTGCAAGTTTACTCAAAATCGTTTTTGTGGGTATGATAAAAGTTTTGTAAACTATTTTGATGAATGGTTTGAATTCTAGCTCGTCCTTTTTTATATTTGAAATGAGAATTGCGGAAATCATAAATTCTTAGAATAGTAAAATAGTATGACTTTTGCCGCTACAAACTTCATTGAATCCCAGACACCGCTATGTTAGGGACAACCCACTATCTTACTAATTTTAAGGATAAAGCATATCAAACAAAAGTTTGATTTTGTAGCCCGAAATGAATATTTCGGGCTTTTTTATTAATCCTCAATCGAAAACTTATCGAATAGTAAGCCCAGTAGCTCGTCATGAATCCTGATATAGGCTGGGTCGTGGGCAATATCCTTCTTGTTGCGGGGTCTTGGTAATGGAACATCTACAATCTTTTTTATGGTAGCGGCTGGGCCGTTGTTCATTACAACCACTTTGTCAGATAAAAATATAGCCTCTTCAATGTCGTGTGTTACCATTACGATGGTTTTGTTGCGATTGTCCAAATTCCATAATTTTAGTAGCTCAATGTGCATCGATCCTTTGGTGAGGGCATCTAATGCCCCAAAGGGTTCGTCGAGCAATAAAATACTAGGGTTAATCGCAAATGCACGGGCAATAGCAACCCTTTGTTTCATGCCTCCCGACAGTTGACTCGGTAGTTTGTCTTTATGAGGAGTAAGGTTTACCATCTGAATATAATGCTCGACAATCTCGTGTTTTTGAGTGGTAGTTTTATCCTTAAAAACAGAATCTACTGCTTCAAAAATATTTTTGTAAACCGATAGCCAAGGCAAAAGCGAATAGTTTTGGAATACAATACCACGGTCGGGGCCGGGGCCTTTTACCAAATTGCCGTTGGCAATAACGCTACCACTAGAGGGTGTCACCATACCAGAAATAGTATTCATCAAAGTGGACTTGCCACAACCTGAATGACCAATCAAGGCGACAATTTCACCCTTTTTGATGTTCAACGAAATATCTTCTACTGCTGTGAATCGTCCTTTGGGTGTTTTGAACGAAACCGTTACATGATTGATTTCAATAGCGGTTTCTTGGTGGATTTTGTGGAAATCGCTGGCCGAGTCAACTAATTCCAAGGAGTTGTGTATAGGAGTCATGATACGAATAAGCTTGGGAAAAAGGTTTATTTCTGTTCGTAAGAAAAAGCATTTTGTAAGACACTGAATCCTTTGTCGAGTAATAGCCCAACAGTACCGATAATTAAAATAGCAACAAGGATTCTTTCCAATGAAAGAGCATTCCAGCTATCCCACACAAAAAAGCCAATACCCATACCCCCCGAAAGCATTTCTCCAGCTACAATCACCATCCATGCTACACCAATTGAAAGGCGAAGCCCCGTAATAATATGGGGAATAGCAAAAGGAAGCATGATTTTGGTGATATATTTCCATGTTGAAAAGCCAAAAGCTTTACCCACATTTTTATGGTCGTCAGGAATACTCGCTACGCCAAAGGCTGTATTAATCAAAGTTGGCCAAAGAGAGGTAATCATAATAATAAAAACGGTAGCTCCTTCGGCGGCTTTGAAGGCCAACAAACCCAGCGGAAACCACGCCAAGGGCGAAACAGGTCGCAAAATTTGTACAATAGGGTTGAGGAGTTTCATGCCTGTTTTGGACGAACCCATTAGTAAGCCCATAGGAATAGCCACAATACTGCCTGCTCCAAAGCCACTAAATACCCTAATCAACGAACTTACCAATTGATTACCAATACCTTTGTCGTTGGGGCCTCGGTCGTAAAACGGCTCGGCCATAAGTTCTTGAAAAACAGCCCAGGTAGCAATAGGGCCAGGGATTTCGTTGGCAGTAACCAAGGTTACGAGTTGCCAAATACCCAATAAAATCAGCATACTTCCTCCAAAGAAAAGGATATTGCTGCCTGTTTTTTTGAATGAATAAGTTGTCATAATCAATACCTGTTAAAGGTATTCATCTTTGATAATGTGCAAAAATGAATACCTGATAAAATAGATTATTTTTTGGTAGCCTTCAAATAAGCCTCAACATTCGAGGGGTCGAAAGGCACATCATAAGTAGTTTTGAACGACTTCATATCTACTTGTGTAGGAATATTCATTTCTTTGGCTACCTCTTGAAACAAGTCGTCTAGTATCAATTTTTCAGCAATAGCTTTATAGTTGGGTTCTGTTTTTAAATAGCCAAAGCGAACATATTGTGCTAAAAACCAAATAGCATGCGATTTATGAGGCATATTTACTATACCATTGTTGTAAAAAGTCATGTAATCGTCTTTGTATTTTTGTACTCCTAAGTCGCAGCCAAGGTCGTTTGAGCCTAATAATCGAGCTTCAATGATGGGCAAAGCTGCATTGACATAATATGGTTTGGTAAGCCAAGCTGCTGCTTTTTTGCGGTTGCTCATATTATCTAACCAGCGGCAAGCCTCAATAATAGCCTTCATAACCTTTTTTAATTCTTCTTTTTCTTCAGCGGCAAACTTGCTATTGACAACCAAGGCTTTTTCTGGGTGATGTTTCCAAATATCTTGAGATGCAATATGCGTAAAACCAATATTCTGGGTAGCTGCTACGCCATTCCAAGGCTCGCCAACACAATAGCCCTCCATATTATCGACACGCATATTTGCTACCATTTGTGGAGGAGGAATAGTAATAATCCCAACCGATTTTTGATTAATACCTGCTGCTGCTAACCAGTTGCGTAGCCAAATATCGTGTGTTCCACCAGGGAAAGTCATCGCAAAAGTTACTTCTTTACGTCCTTGCACATTTTTGACAGCCGCAGCCACTTTGTTTACTTCTTTGAATCCTACTAGCCCACAAAAATCCTTTGATAAGGTAATACCCTGGCCATTGTTGTTGATTACCATAGCGATTTTCATTTCAGCACCAGCTTTTCCTCCAATACCTGTATATACCGAAAGGGGCATCGAGAAAAGACAATGTGCTCCGTCCAACTCTCCATTGAGTACTTTGTCACGAATATTGGCCCAAGATGCTTCTTTCGACAATTCTACATCTACTCCATATTTGGCAAACAAGCCTAATTCTTTGGCAGCCACTAGCGGAGCACAGTCTGTAAGTGGTATAAACCCTAATTTAATTTTTCGTCCAAGCGGTTTGGTCGGATTACTTGCCGACATCCCAAATGCTACCGACACTAAGCCAATAAGCACTATTAGTTGTTTTAACAGAGTTTTTGTGTTCATTTTGTTGGTAAGTTTTACACTAAAAATCGACCCCCATCGACGTAATAGTGCATAATATGATTAAAAAATGTATTTATTGAGCATGGGCTAATGTCTTCAAGGAGTATCTCCTTTTTTACAAAAACCGCAATGGTTTTATTGTTTAATTGCTATTGGTTTGCTATAAAAAAAATCGGGTCTGATATTAATCATTGCATAGAACCAAGTCCCGGTTTTGTCATAAGTCGTTGAGCTATTTTGTGCCTTGGCAATAGGCATGCTATCGGTTGCTTTCATGATAGAATAGCCTAGCTCGATATTAGTAAACTTGTTCATGGTATAGCTTAACGTAAAATCAAACTCAGTTCCTAATTGTTGGTTTATTGGTGTTTTGTTACCATCAGCACCTGTTGTAATCATAGGCTTATTGAGGGCAAAAGAATGATAATCGAGCCCCGCTGTTAGTACATTAGTGGTATATTTTGCCTTGAAATAAGCATTATTTAAGCCCCCCGCAGGAGAACCCGTTCCAACATAGAAGTAATCCATATAGCCCCAATGTTTGTGTGGAGTACCATAAAGTGGGTCAAAACGATTGTTTTTGCCACTTGGATTCAGAGCGTCGTTGCCCGAGAGTACATCATAACCAGGGGTAAAAGCCCATTTACCTTTTTGGTAAGTAGCCGATAGCGTATAATGATAGGCATCCATGGCCATGCCCTCACGGTCTTTGCCCGATTGGGCATAGTAAGCACCCTGAATCGCAATTTTGCCAAAGCCCGAAGCATTGCCCACAGTATGATTTATCATTAAACCATAAGTATAGCGACTATTGGTACCTGTCAAGCCTCTAAAATCTTTGCCATATAAATAGCCATTGGCTCGGTTTCCTACCAAAGTGTCGAGTTTATATTTACTAAAGTCATCGTTGAAGAATAAACCCGAAAATTTGGTTTGATTAAATTTCCGACTTACATACACGCTTTTGAATGATTTATAGTCTTGCGAAGCTCCATTGGTACTAGGATTACTTGTCAATACAGCCCCATTAGGAATCGTTCCTGCTGGAATCGCCACCAACACACCCTTAGAATTAGCCATATATTGAGGCGTATTGGCTGGCGTAAATACTGTTCCAGTAGTATTAAAGGCATCGGTATTTTGGTTATATGCCAAGCCAATATCAAATTGCCATCCAGCGTGCATCCCTTTTAGCAGAACCATGTCATGACGGCGGCCTTGTTGTAGCCAATCCAAATTACCAATCAAGCGCACATCATCGTAGCTAAGTTCTTGGCGTCCAATTTTAATCGAAAGCTGGTCTATAGCCTTGAATTTTAGGGTTGTGTCAGCTTTGTTGGCCAAGGTCACTTCAGCCCACCCCTCGTGTAGCATCAGGCGGTTGCCGTCGGCACTCGAAATCGTCGAAGCGTCTTGCCCCCATACCCTTACATCTTGTAGAGTAGCCCCAAACGTAACTCTATCCCATTTGTACCCAAAAATAAGGCGTGTTCGTTGCGAAGTAAAGGCGGCAGGGTCTGAGCCTGCGGGTACTAAATTTCCAAGTCCATTACGAACTTCCGTGCGAGTTCTCATTTGTCCTTGCAAAGAAAACTGAGCATTAGAAACAAAGTGAGTATAAACACCCATCAATAAGGCTAAAATAGCCTTGATTTTGTAAGTTTTTTTCATACTTTTGTAGCTGATTGTAAGATTTTTAACAGAGTTTTGCGATTTTGCCCGAATCGAGACCCCCATCTCATTCGGGTTTTTTTATCTATTACTATTACTTTTGGTAATACAGTTTTGGTACGACCCCGTGGTAATTATGCTAATTCGGGTTCGGTAATGTTGCTATTGATAGCCACACTTTGTTTGTCAAATTTGATAAGAGCGGTAAGCAAACCTATACTGGTAACGATAAGCCCAATATAAAAAAAAGCTTGATTGTAGGTTATATTTTCTGATTTGAAAAGGAAGCCAGCTAGTACACCTCCCAAATTGCCACCAGCCCCAACAATACCAGCCACAGAACCGATGTTTTTAGTGTCGATAAACGGAACAATTGAATAGGTAGCCCCGTTGGCCATTTTTAGGAAGAACGCAAACCCTAGCATAGCTACAACAGCCATGGCCAATGAACCCGTTTGTGCAAATAAAACAATACCAATGCCTTCGAGCGACAGTAAGGCCGCCAATAACCAGCCTTTACCTTTTAGCCCCATAGTATGCCCAACTTTGTCGGCAACGATACCTCCAATTGCCCGAGCAAACAAGTTCATGAAGCCAAAAATACCTGCTAGCAAGCCTGCTGTACCTAAATCACACTTAAAGTTTTCGGAGAAATACAACGCTGCTACATTATCGAATGTTATTTCGATACCAAAGCAAGCACCATAAGCCAAAAACAAAATCCATGTGCGGTAGTCGGTGGCGGCATCCCAAAATGAACCTTTAGGTTGGTTGCTGTTGGTACGAGTAATATCGGTATAGTTACCCTGAGGGGTGTCTTTGGTATAACGGAAATACACCCATGCCATACAGAGCAAAATAACCCCTGGTACAATCATTGCCAGTCGCCACGCATCATGATTGGCATAGCCAGCTCCTACAAAAGCCGCAAAAATCACAGGCATAAACATATTGGTAATACCACCGCCCAAATTGCCCCAGCCACCAGCTACAGCATTGGCCGTTCCTTTGATTTTGGGTGCAAACATCACAGAAGTATGGTATTGCGTAATTACAAACGATGCCCCGATAACGCCAATTGCCAAACGGAAAAGCAAAAAACTTTCATAACTATTGGCTAGCCCGATAGTCATAACAGGAATAGACCCCAGTAACAATAAGCCCGTATAGGTGATTCTTGGCCCTAACGTATCACATAAACGTCCGATAAGTAATCGGGCAAATATGGTAGCTGATACCGACGCAATAATGATATTGCCGATTTGAGATTTGGTAAGCCCCAAATCATCTTTTACAATTTTCATCAGTGGAGCAATACCAAACCAACCAAAGAAGCAAAAGAAGAAAGTAACCCAAGTGATATGAAAGGTTTGCATCTGGATACCCTTCAATGAAAAGACGTTTAAAACCTCTAACGGTTTTTGATTTGAAACAGAGTTTTGCGATAACATAGTTTATTTCGAAATTTCCGTAAATCAATTGCCCCCACAATACAACTTACGTATGGAATGTACACTCGCCCCCACGAGTGACAATTTTCAACTGATGTTGAAGGGAAATAAAGAAACATTACTGTGCCGATAAATCGAGCAGGTATAAAATTTAATTTTGAGAGTGTTGTGAAGTGTTGATATAATTTTAGTTAAGGTAATGTGTTGCTCTTTTCCAAAAGCGTGTTTTATATAGTGTTTGATTTTAAGCTTTATTATACTTGTTTAATACTGATTGCTTCTTTGAGGTATGCTTCAATATATTCAGGATGAAGGCTTACTACTTCACCAATCACAATTACAGCTGGATTGCTGAGCTGCTGGAGGCTTGCTTTCTGAGTAATATCCTGAATAGTTCCAATCACATAATTGACATTTTTGCGTGTCCCATTCTGAACAATCGCAACAGGCATTTGGGCTTTTCCGTGTTGGTGAAATATCTGACAAATTTTATCAAGCTTGCTCATACCCATCAAAATAACCACCGTAGCTGTTGACTGTGCCGCCAAAGCAATGTCGTTCGACAAATCGCCTGTTTTGGTTGTGCCAGTAATTACCCAAAAGCTCTCTGAAAAACCCCTTGTTGTAACAGGGATTCCTACCGAAGCAGGAGCCGCAATGGCCGAGGTTACTCCCGATACAACCTCGCATTCTATATTAAAGGCTCGGGCATATTCTATTTCCTCAAATCCTCTGCCAAATACAAATGGGTCGCCACCTTTTAACCTCACTACATGCCCATACTGTAATGCCAGTTCTACAATTTTGTAATTGATTTCTTCCTGCGTATAAACATATTTACCTAAGCGTTTTCCTACATATACCATTACGGTATTGGGGCGAGAATAAGCCAATAATTCCTCATTGGCAAGGGCATCGTACAGAATTACATCGGCCGACTCGATAGCTCTTATCCCTTTTAGAGTAATTAACTCTATGTCGCCAGGCCCTGCACCAATCAAAGTTAATCTTGGAATATTCATATATTAAGCTTTTTTGTTATTTTTGCTTATGGTTGTAAATACTCAGTGTTGATTTCGATACAAAAATGCTACAAAAATGTTTAAATCCAAAATTTAAGTTAAAAATTTAGGTATTTTTTTGATAAAACTTGCAAAATCAATTAAAATAAGTTTAAATTTGATGTATTAATCGGAGATAAGTAGAAAAAAATCAATAAATTTGTTATGGATAAAATACAAATCAATGATAAGTTTCTTTTGATTTTTATAGTTATAAATAACTAAATTCTTTTCTCTGATAATGCACCAATGATATGAGTATTTATTACTAATTGGGTAAATATGCTTATTTGGCACCAATACCATATCATTTTGGCATGTATGATTTAGCGTAAAGCTACTCAATCATAAGGTAGCTTTTGTATCGGTAAGTAAACAAGCATTTATCATCCTAATAAAGAATCATCAAATGAAAAAGAAAATTGTCGTAGTGGGGAACGGCATGGTGGGGTATAAGTTTTGTGAAAAACTTATTACCAAAGACACTGCTCAGGAGTTTGATTTGGTTGTATTTGGCGAAGAGGTTCGTCCTGCTTATGACCGAGTGCATTTGTCATCATATTTTGCTGGTAAAACAGCCGATGACCTAACAATGGCTCCTGCCAGTTGGTATACCGAAAACGGTATTACTCTTCACCTTTCTGACCCTGTAGTGGACATCGATAGAGATGCCAAAACAGTTCGTTCACATCATGGTTTAGTTCAAAACTATGATTATCTGGTATTAGCCACTGGCTCGTCGGCTTTTGTTCCGCCGATTCCTGGGGTTGAGAAAGACGGTGTGTTTGTTTATAGAACCATCGAAGATTTGGATTTGATGCAAAGCCACGCCAAAACAGCCAAAAAAGGTGCTGTAATAGGAGGGGGGCTGTTGGGGCTTGAAGCCGCTAAAGCTTTATTAGACTTAGGGCTTACCGAAACTCACGTTATTGAATTTGCACCAAGGCTAATGCCTCGACAAATTGATGAGGCGGGCTCAAAAATGTTGCAGAACAAGTTGGAAGAGTTAGGCCTGAAAATTCATTTGAATAAAAACACGCAGGAAATAAAAGGCAACGGGGTTATTTCGTCGATGCTTTTTGCCGATGGTGTCGAGCTAGATGTTGATATGTTGGTGATTTCGGCGGGTATCAAACCCCGTGACGAAATTGCTAAAGTGGCTGGCTTAGAGGTAGGTACACGAGGAGGTATTGTGGTAAATGACTACTTACAAACTTCTGACCCATATATTTTTGCTATTGGCGAATGTGCCTTGGCTCATCAGATGGTTTATGGCTTGGTGGCTCCAGGCTATGAAATGGCCGATGTTGTGGTGAGTTTTCTTTTAAATGGAGAAAAGTCATTTAAGCCCTATGATATGTCTACCAAACTGAAACTTATAGGGGTAGATGTAGCCAGTTTTGGCGATGCCTTTGTACAAGAGCCTCATTGCCAAACAATTGTATATGAAAATTCGGCAAAAGGAGTTTATAAAAGAATTAACGTTTCGGCCGATGGTAAATATTTGTTAGGAGGAATTCTGATTGGTGATGCCGAGCAATACAATATGTTGCTCCAAAATGTGAAAAATCGCACAATTTTACCTCCCGACCCCGAAGACCTAATGTTGGGAGCTCGTGGTGGCAAAGAAGATACAGCTGCAGGTGTAATGGCCTTGCCCAACGAAGCTTTGATATGCTCGTGCGAGGCTATTACAAAAGGACATATCTGCGAGCAGGTACTGGCTGGCAACAATACCCTCGATGCTATTAAGAAATGTACAAAAGCTGGAACGGGCTGTGGTGGATGCGTACCAATGGTGAAAGATTTGATCAGCGAAACCATGAAGTCGCAAGGGGTATATGTACGCAATACAATCTGTGAGCATTTTGACTATACTCGCCAAGAGCTTTTCGATATTATCAAAATCAAAGAATATAAGTCGTACAACGAGGTTTTGGATGGTTTAGGAAAAGGCGATGGTTGTGAAGTTTGTAAACCTGCTGTAGCCTCTATTTTGGCCAGTTTGTGGAACGAGTTGATTCTGACACGTGGCAACGATACCGTACAGGATTCAAACGACCGCTTTTTGGCAAATATCCAAAAAAATGGTACGTACTCGGTAGTGCCTCGTATTCCTGGTGGCGAAATCACCCCAGAAAAACTGATTGTAATTGGACAAGTTGCTTTGAAATATGGTTTGTATACCAAAATTACAGGCGGACAGCGTATCGACCTTTTCGGGGCTCATGTATCTGACTTGCCTAATATTTGGGAAGAATTGGTCAATGCGGGCTTCGAGTCGGGGCATGCCTATGGCAAGTCGTTGCGTACCGTAAAGTCGTGTGTAGGCTCTACGTGGTGTCGTTTTGGCTTGCACGATTCTGTTTCGTTTGCTATCGAAATAGAAGAACGTTACCGAGGCTTACGATCGCCCCACAAATTAAAATCGGCAGTTTCGGGCTGTACTCGTGAATGTGCCGAAGCTCAGTCAAAAGACTTTGGCATTATTGCTACCGAAAAAGGCTGGAACTTATATGTATGTGGCAATGGAGGCGTAAAACCTCAACATGCTTTGTTGTTGGCAAGCGACATTGATTCGGCTACTTGTATTAGATATATCGACCGCTTTTTGATGTTTTATATCAAAACAGCCGAGCCTCTGGCTCGTACTGCCACATGGCTCAACAAACTGGAAGGAGGTATCAATTATCTAAAAGCCGTGGTTATTGATGATGTATTGGGATTGAACGAGCAGTTCGACAAAGAAATGGATTTGTTGGTAGAAGCCTACAAATGTGAATGGAAAGAGGTGGTATCTAACCCTGATTTACGCAAAAGGTTCACCCATTTTGTCAATGCTCCACAATTAAAAGACCCTTATGCCAAATTTGAGCCAATGCGCGACCAAATCAAAGCGGCCGAATGGGTAAAATAAGATAGGGTAAATTCAAGTGTATTGGTATGTGTCTGACTATCAGGGTGCTATTCAGGTATTTGCTAAGTCGCTGTTTGTCCAAGTACTTATTTAAGTGGAGTTATTCTGTACTTTAAAAGCAACCATCATCATGAGTAATATAACAACCGAACAACCGATTATCTGGCACGAAGCATGTGCTATCAGCGATATTCCTGCCGACGGAGGTGCATGTGCCCTTATTGAAGGCGAACAAATAGCAATTTATAATTTTGCCCGACGAGGCGAGTGGTATGCCACACAAAACCTTTGTCCACATCGCCAACAAATGGCTTTGTCGCGGGGTATGATAGGCTCTACAGGGCCAGAACAAGAACCAAAGGTAGCTTGTCCTTTTCATAAAAAAACATTTTCACTAACAACAGGAGCTTGCTTGTCGGGCGATGATTACCAAATCAAAACCTATCCTGTCAAAATTGAAAATGAAAAGGTATATGTAGGCTTATAGGCTGTTTTTGGGATACAATAGGCTATAAATTTTAGTACAATAAAACCACTTATAGCCTATTGTTATAAACAAAAATAGTATCTAAAAAAGATTTTTTTGTAACAATTTGATAACCAATAAATTACTTGAAAAGGCTTAGCGATTTATTTCGAAAAATTGGTATATTTCAGGTTATGAGACCTTTAGATACCCAAGTTTTTCAGCGTCTGACCCGCTTGTACGTAATAGCCCTTACAACAGTGGCCGTGCTGTCTATGTCTGGTCAGTTGGTTATCCAATTGTTTTTACATCAACTCCTCGACGATTCGCATGTAATCAACATTGCTGGTCGTCAGCGAATGCTAAGTCAGAGGCTCTCAAAAACAGCCGTATTGCTGTGTCGTCCCGAAATCTTTCAGGCCGATGCCGAACACTATAGCCAAGATATTAAAGAGATAATATCCCTTTGGCAAAAAAGCCATAATGGGCTTAAAAATGGTGAGTTAGAAACCCCTGCCAAAACCTACACCGTAAGAAATAGCGAAACTATCGACAGTTTATTTAACCAGCTTGACCCTGTATTTAGGGTTATGCTGCTCAATGCCAATCGTATCAGTAGAGGTATCGAGCAGCCGCAGGCAAATCAGTCGGAAGCCTTACAATATTCATTAAATCAGATACTGACTCACGAAAGAGCATTTCTGAAAATGATGGATAAAATTGTCTTTCAATACGACAAAGAGGCTAGCCATAGGGTAGATACCATTAAACGAATCGAGCTTATTTTGTTTGTTTTGCTATTTATTGTGTTGATTTTGGAAGGGCTATTAATATTTAGGCCAATTGCTAATTATATTAGAGTGGTAATTAGAAAATTGACCGATTCAGAGAAAGAATTGCGAGAAGCCAACGAAATGCTTTTACAAACCCAACAGGCTTTGGTTCAGGCTACCGAAGAAAAGTATAAGTTACAACTTACCGAAGAAAAGGTACGCTCTGCGTCGTTGATGGAAGGGCAAGAAGTAGAACGCAAAAGATTGGCTTGCGAGCTACACGATGGTATAGGGCAAATGTTGACAGGATTAAGGTTATTGGGCGAAAAAGTGCGAAGCACGCCTTTTGCCAATAGTAAGCAAGAAAAATCGTTTGATGAGCTACAAAAATTGATTCAAGAAACAATAGAGGCAACCCGAACGGTGTCGTTTAATTTAGCTCCTTCGGTACTTAGTGATTACGGTGTGGGGCCAGCCATTAGAATTTTATCAGAACAAACGGCCAAGGCTTCGGGTATTGCCATCGAGTTTAACGAACCCAAAATAGCAAGACTACCCGAAAATATCGAAACTACTTTGTATAGAATCACGCAGGAAGCTTTACATAATGCCGTGAAGTATTCGGAAGCGACCGAGATTAGCATTCATTTAACAGAACATCCCAACGAAGTTCGTTTGGATATTATAGATAATGGAAAAGGATTTGAAATGACCACCGTAAAAAAAGGCTTGGGAGGAAGTGGCTTGAAAAACATGCAAACACGCTCTAGCCTATTGAATGGTCAGTTTAAAATACAGACTAAATTAGGAAAAGGTACTGCTATAGTGGTGAAAATTCCTATTTTGAATAATCGAACGTCCACTATTTCAAAGAAAAAACAATTAACTCAACAAACGTTATGAATCCTATAAAAGTATTGTTGGCCGACGACCACGATGTGGTTAGAAAAGGAATGAAGATGCTTCTTGAAGATGAAGAAGGAGTACTGGTAATTGGCGAAGCTGCCGACGGCGCTGAAGCCATAGAAAAAGTACGAATGTTGCTTCCAGATGTCGTTATTTTGGACTTGACTATGCCCAAAATGACAGGTATTGAAGCGGCTGCCATTATTTCGCAGGAATACCCTAGTGTAAAAATTCTCATCTTTTCGATGCACAACAACCGTGAATATATTATCAATTCGGTAGAAAGTGGTGCTAGTGGCTATTTGTTGAAAGATACAGGAAAAGATGAATTATTGCGTGCCTTGGTTGTGGTATCGGAAGGAAGAAAGTACTTCCCTCCTGAAATATCGGAAGTAATTATCGACGAACTGCTGTCCAAAAATTTGGTAGGTACAACACCTTCCGAAAATAAGCCTATCTTCCAAAAAATCACGCCTAAAGAGCGTCAGATTTTGGACTTGATTGTACAGGGGTATAATAGTCGTGAAATTGCAGATAAACTCTTTTTGAGTATCCGTACGGTCGATAACCACCGTGCCAATATGATGAAAAAAACAAAGGCTAAAAATACCGCCGATCTAGTGAAAATGGCTATCCAGTAGCCCCAAAGAGTATTCTTTTTATAAGATTCATATATAATACAGACTTTCCTTTGGCATGGCTATTGGGAAGTCTTTTTATTTTCTTTTTAAGTAATACTGTCGGTCTTTTTCGGGAAGTTTCTCAATCGCATATCTTAACATAGTACGAGGCATTTTGGGCGAGTGTTCATCCAAAAACTCGGTTAATGTCAAAATATCTCTTTTCCCAATTTCTCGGAGCATCCAGCCGCTTGCCTTATGGATAAGGTCGTGTGTATGGGGCAAAAATAGCTCGGCAAGTTGTAGTGTGTCGGCAAATTGCCCTTTTCTGATAAAAGCCAATGTACTAATAATAGCCACACGCTGAGCCCAAAGATGTTTGCTTTGAGCAAGGTCATACAAAATACTTCGGTCTTTGTCTAAAAGCCAGACACCAACCAAATAATAGGCCGAACAATCTACCAAATCCCAATTATTGATATAGTCGATGTGGGCCAAATAAAGTTCTATTATTTGGGCTTGTGTGGCAATATCAGCTTTTTTGAATTGCTCTACCCAAACCATCAAGCCACAAAAGCGGTATTCATGAATAGGATTAGTAAGTAGCTGTGTAATGGCTTGGGGTGCGATTTTTTTAGAAAACCGTTTTACCAAAACTCTTACTTGTGGATTAGACAGCCCTAAGAAAATATCTCCTTCGGCATATTCACCTTTACCCGTTTTGAAATACTTAGCCATAAAAGCCGCTCGTTCGGGGTTACGAAGCTGTTGTATAGCCATTTCGAGTTCTTGTAGCATAACGAATAGTTGTTTATAATAATCAAAAAATCTTTTGCTCAATCCTCCCAAAGAGGCTTAACAATCCATAGGATTGAGTGTGTTACTTTATCATTCTATATTTATAGTTAATCTCTTTTGTTAACCTGTTGGGTATTCTTTTAATTTTCTACCTGTGGCATCGTATTGGTATTCAGTATACTTTTACCATTTTCTGTTGAGTTGATTTTATTTAAATTTCTTATTACAGCATTTACAAAAACATCTTTTCCATTGTACTTACTTCCATCTTCATTATATAGTTTCCCATTTTCATATCTTACTTTTTGCCCATCACCGTAATTAATCCAAATTTCTCTACCATCAGGGTCTATGAGTTTTACTGGGTTATTCGCAACAAAATTGTATGTACTTAAATCAAAATATTTTTCCGCCATTGGGTCGGGACTCCACATTCTTCCCAAGATTGGGTCTTGTCGTCTCCAGCCGAAATCATTAAATCCTGTTTGAGATTCAAATTCCTTACCTGTAAACTTAAAGTTATCAGCCTTCCAAGCAGATTTTAAGAATGACAAAGTTGGTAATTCTTCTCCCTACGCCCATAAGAATATGCCTGCGTTATTTTAGCCACGCCCAAAGAATCTCTAAAGGCTACTCTTAAATTTCCTAAATGGTCTGTGATATTGTATTCATACTCACTGTTTACGATTCTACCCTCATCGTGCGAAATCTGATACAAGGTATTGTTTTTATAAATCTTATTGGCAGAATAATCGGTAATATCAGAACCAATGGTTTCTTTTAGTTTTCTACCTGTAGCATCGTATTGGTATAAAATCGTGGTTGAGCCTTTTATACATAAAAATGCCCCCAGTTTGTGTCTAACTTTTGGGGGCATGTCTATTGTTGGGGCTTTTTTGTTTATATTTTAAATTCGTTTATATTCCAAAACTTACCGTAAAAAATAAGGTAGAGTATAAATAATGCAATTGGAACTCCTGCTAAAATAAGTTTTATTATTTGATTTGAAAAAGATGGCTGGTTTTCTTTTCTAAACAATCCCTTAATACTTAGATATGCTGCCAAAAGTGTTACTAATGCTGGCAAACTAAAAATAAGAGCATCCCACTGAAATTTATGTTCAATCAGAACCTTCCGAAGATTGATTACCCAAAAAGGGATTTCATAAGCTGAAATTAATAGACAACCAAACAAACCTATAAATAACCCAATCCTTTTAAAATAGACATAAATTGGTATTGCTATTGCAAATACTAAAACCGAACCCAATAATGAAATAATTGGTGCATAATTGGCAAATCCTGCTGAAATTCCCCAATAAATCATAATGAGGTAAAAGTTTAATACTGAGGAAAGTAAATAACTAAGGTAGATTTTCATTATTCTTGTTTTTGAGGTTGAGTGTTTGAATATTTTTTATTCCAATCTGAAATACTATATGTTGTACCGCCAGATTGAACACCTGTAAAGTTTCCTTTTTTATCGGTTGTAATTGTTATGTTAAAACTCGTAATTGGATTACCTTTATCTTCTCCAACTAAATGTCGTACTCCCCAATCTTTATCTACTCCTGCATCAATTTGCCCAACTCCTAAAAATAAGTTATTACCGCTTGGGTCTGTTACAAATGCTTCTGTACTTGGGAAATTGTCGCCTGTAAGTTTTCCACTAATAGACAATGTCCCCGCTTTCTTATTTTCTGTAACTGAAAAATCTGAAAATACATTTATGTCGGGTGTTCCTGCTGGTGTTTTGGGGTTCGCTGCTGCTGCACTTGTTGCAAATCCAAAAGTTTTAGAATCTCCTTTTTCGCTGATTGATAGCCCTTTGGTAAATTCAACTGATGGTGTAGCAGTTTTTGCTCCACTTGGGTCTCCTGCCATGTAGGTGGGGGAACTCCACGCTTTTGTAGAAATACTTGACTTATCAGTATCAAAATTAATTCTTTGGTGCATCCTTGCAGTTGCAGTTGAACTTGTTGAATAACCACGACCATCACCATGAAATCCAAAACCAAATTCTTTAAATGGTGCAAATGCCCGAATTGTAATTGGGTAAGGTATTCTACCGTCTTTATCAATGAATTTTACAGGGTTGTCAAAGCAAAAAGTATATGGCGACCAACTCGGCATTTTCTCTGCCAATGGGTCTTGGACGCCCCAACGTCCAATAATGGGGTCATACATTCTTGCTCCGAAGTCATATTGGCCTGTCTGGCTAATCAATTCCTTTCCTTGATAGGTGAAATTATTTAAGTTAGGTGTATTAAGATATTTCAAAGTCGGCAAATCTTCCCCCAAAACACCGTAGGCATTAACTTGTGTAATCTTGGCTATGCCCAAAGAATCTCTAAAGGCTACTCTTAAATTTCCTAAATGGTCTTTGATATTGTATTCATATTCACCGTTTACGATTCGTCCTTCGTCGTGCGAAATCTGGTAAAGAGGTTATTATAGTAGTACCGAGTAAATATGTTATGAAGAGTTAACAACGAAGCTTGATTTGTTGACAATAAAATACATATTGCTAAAAATAAAAGCCCCTAAAGTTCGGGGCTTTTGCTATTATTTCTTGAATGAATATTTTTCATTAGTTAATAAACTTGCTTTATCAAATTCTTTTACATTTTCTGTAAGAGAATAAGGAAAAAGGTTTACTTAATAGACTTTTCAAAATGTATAATTTCCCATTCATGATTATTTTTCTCCTCAGCCTGTTTTATTTTTTTAGCAACGCCCTTAAAATGTACTATTTTTACATTACCTGTAATTATTCCATCGAAATGCAGTGAGTCCGCATTCTCATATTCATTTGAGCTATAGTGATATTCAAAAGAATGATACCCTCCAATCAAGTTCATTAAATTTTTATCATTTTTCATTTGCTCAATCAAATCATTTATAAACTTTGGTGTAGTTCTCTCTATATATAAATTGGTAAGAAACGAAGCTAAGTAGGCTATTATCAAAAATAAAAGTATTCCTTTAAGTCTTTTTTTCATTGCCGTTTAGTTGGAAATCAGTTCGGTTAATGTTTCCCCAATGGTTTTGGTTAAATGTTTGTATCCATAGTCGGAAGAAATTATGGCTATGGATACCAGTGGTAGATTTTTCTGTTTATTTCATTACAGGTATACCACCTTTGGAGTTAATAAATGTAAATTTCCCTGTATCCTTGTTAAATGAGTAATTAAAATTTATACCTCCCTGATTTTCAAAATTGAAACCTTTTTTACTTTCAGTTACTTTGAAAGGAATAATTCCAACATAAAAATTGTTATTTTCATTTAAAAGAGGGATTACTTCGGTAATGAAAATATACTTCTTTTTATTACATAGTTTATGTAGCAATTTATCATTTATTCTTTCAATTTTAATATCTAAAACTGACTCAGGTAATACTCTTGAATAAAAAGTTTTACCCCAAATGTAAATACTTTTAGTATTCGTATGGTGCTTTTTAATAGCCTTACAATACTCTATAAAAGAAAATACATAAATATCTGTACTATCTTCACTAAGTTGGTTTGATACTTGTCCTACTAATTTCATAGAGTATAAGATGAATGCCAAAATTAATATCTTTTTCATAATAGAAATTATTTGATAGTTCTGAATTGAGTTAAAGGGAATGTTGCTTGTACTCCACTTGCATTGTAAATGAAAACCTTGTTCACCCCAGGTGATAGCACATAAGAATTGTATGGTTTACCTTGTGCGTTGGGAATATCTCCACTTCTTGTTCCATTACTTTCTGTGATATTGGATGGCTCTTGTATAAATGAACTTGTTGCTCCATTGTTTGTAACACTACCCGAAGGATGAGTATGAAAAGTCCCTTTTACAGTATTCATGTAATTAGAACTTGTCTCGCCACTAAATACATCTACCTCTGCTCTATCCACTTTACTTGGGTCTGAATATGCTCCAGGTTTTGCATTAATTACCGTTTCTTGTCCATCTGCTCCTTCTCCAAAATACCTCCCTCTTCGTGAAACCCACCTTTTAAATCTTTTCCGCTTGGTGATTCCGCTCTATCAACGGCTTTCCCCATTTCAGCCCTCACAAAAGCACTTGGCAATTCTATGGCTGAATTTACCGCGCCTGCATTTGCGACTACATCAACACCTTTCGTTTTGTTAAAATCTTTTAGAGTTTGCTTGTCTGTTACGACATATACTTTTCCATCATTCACATTGTCAGTAGCTACTTGATTTCCTTTTTGGTCATACAAGTCTCCAGGTTGCATCCCATCGGGGTCAATAAATCTGAGCGGATTATTGTAAAACGCACAAAATGGCGACCAACGTCTCATTAACTCACATTTAGGGTCTATAATACCCCAACGTCCAATAATGGGGTCATACATTCTTGCTCCGAAGTCATATTGGCCTGTCTGGCTAATCAATTCCTTTCCTTGATAGGTGAAATTATTTAAGTTAGGTGTATTAAGATATTTCAAAGTTGGTAAATCTTCCCCCCAAACACCGTAGGCATTAGCTTGTGTAATCTTGATTCTAAGTAGATTAAGGATTTAATATGGTAAGATGATTTCAGGAATAAGTCGTAAGTATGAACCTATAAATAAAATACTTATTACAAGAAGGCCAGTATAGTGTAATTTATTTTGGGTTTTATTAGCAACATAAATTATACTAGAAGCTTGTAATAAAAATGAGGGAAGTAAATACCAATAAGAATCTTTGGACAAGTTACTGGCATAGCCTCCTATCAAAAAGATAATCAGGATATTCAGATATCGAAGCAATATGAAACATATTATATTCAGAGATATTATAATTAGTTTTTTTTTCATGATTTAAAGTATGTTTTTAAAAGCTATAAATAGCTTTTGAATATGGTTTTTCATGGTTAATGTACAGTTACTTCAATACCATATAGATTTTGCATTTGGTTTATGAAGTCATTAATGACATTATTATTTGTACCATTTTGATAAACTTGTAAAAAGGTATTAAGACTATTTGCAAATGAACTATTTCGATGTGAAGCACCAACTCCTTTGGCACTATCAAAAGAAAAAGCTGCTTTTACACTTTTCATTCTGTTACCTGAGAGAATATCTCCGTCATCATGCATCGAAAAATTATTAGAAATTGTCTGATGATTTGGTATGAAACCCGATTGATGTGGTGCTAGATTTAAAACTAAGTCTATCACCTTATCAGGTTCTGCAAATAAACTGGAATTTAATTTTATCATTTCTAATAAACCCTCTAAATATCCTTGTCCAAATGCTCCACCTCTACTATGTGTATAGATTTGAATGGTTTCATCAATTTTTCCTGTTTTTGTATTTTTATGAAGTAATGATAATATTGAAGAAAAGTCTTCCTTTGCTTGTAAATATCCTCCTATCTCTCTAGAACCAGCTTCAGTTGCAGCACTTGGGTCAGCATAACTTCTGCCATAATCTGTTACAACACCTCTATCTCCATCTACAAAATAGAATTCATCTTTAATTGTTGAATGTGGATTAGGGATACCAGAATTACGAATAGTAGCCAATATTTGGTGTGCCCAATATTTTGGATTTCCTCTTTCTGAGTTATCAGCTACCCTTCCATTAATCAAGATAGGTAAACTTCCTCCAATATCTTTAAATGAAATTGGATTATTCAAAGAAAATACGAATGGAGAAGCATTGTTGAGTGCCTCCGCCAGTGGGTCTATCGTCCACCAACGCCCTTCTGCAGCTCCATACATCCTTGCTCCGAAATCATTCCATCCAGTTTCTAGTTGTAACTCTTTACCATTATACTGGTGCTTGTTAAAGTTAGTACTATTTTTATTTATCTGCATCCCTTTCATCGACAAACCCCACGGGTCGTAGAATAGGCTTTGAAGAGGTGTGGCAATTCCTGCGGAGTCTTTGAATGATACTCTTAGATTACCTAAGTGGTCAGTGATATTATATTCATAAATACCATTGACAATTCTTCCTTCGTCGTAGCCAATTTGATAAAGGATATTATTCTTGTAAAAGAAGTTAGTTGAATAATCAGTTACACTTCCCAAGGTCAAATCTAGCTTCAATCTATGTGGCTCTAAAACCTTATGATTGGTAATTATGGTTTGGTAGTCATGTTTAGTCTTTTTCAGGAGTCTATTTAAAAGATAATGTATTCTGGTGAATGAAAACTTGTAGATGGAGTAACACCAATTCTTATTTTTTTATCATTTCTAATATGAATATTTACCCATAATAAATAGAGTTGTTTGTCTGTATTAGTAGGGTAAGAAACATAAGTATCTAAATTCCAAGCCGTCTTTTTAATTATAATGCCAATATAATCTTGTACTACCTTTTGTTCTACTTTATTTAATTTATTAGTAAGAGCGCTAACAAACTCTCCATTTTTATCTACATAAATGCAGAAAGAAAGTACTGTGCCAAATTTATGCTTAGCAATAATTTTTAATCTTTTTTTCTTTGAAAAGAAGATTAAAGAATTAGAGCGAAATTGTTCAAAGTTTTTAGGAGATATCCTAATTATAATTGAATCAGGTACTTCTTCTGTTGTACCCCGAATAACTTTCGTTTGACCAACACAGACCAAGTGGTTATATATTTGAATCAAACATGTTATGATGAGTATATTTTTTATTTTTCTCATATTTCTTGAAATTTATTTAAACTCAACGGGGTTATTACTGTCGCTTAGAACAATATTTTTTATTATATGAGTTATATATCCTCTAGTAATTTTATTCCAAGTTGTTGAACTACTTTCAGATAAACCACCACCAATAAAAGTGGCACCTTGATTGGGGTTATATTGATTGGTTCTACCTAAAGCATAACCTGATGGTGTATAGATATTTAGCCTATTTCCTGAAAGTGTGCTTAACTCTTTTGCAAAGTTTTGGGCAAATTCATTTGCAAACACCCCTGTATTACAAATATTCATAATACAATTCCCCTCATTTACAACTTTACTCATAATGTTCTGTAGAGCCATTATCTGAGTTTTATCGGAAGAAGTAACATTGAACCCACCATTATTGAATTCTTTTAAGCTGGTAAGTGTAATTTTTGTATTTATATCATTTTCGTCAGGTCTTATATAGGTATCCAAAAAAGAACCTCCCTGGGTTCTCATGATGCCATGAGCCTCAATAACCATGTTTCTAATAGTATTGTCTTTAAAAATACTGATAACATCGCTCGCTAAACTGAAACTTGACACTGCAAAAGTAGCCCAATTTTTATAATTAGCTTTTGATGTAGTGCTTTGCTCCTTAGTATCAGCTGTAATATCGATATAAATATTCTTTTTTTGACCATTTAAAATAGCCATTACCGTTTTAGCATCGTCTCCTGTAAATTTGACACCTCCTTCGATAGACTCAACAGCCATTCCTGTAGGGTCTACAAATCTAATGGGATTATTAATGGAATAACTATAAGGTGAGTGTCGTCTAAATTTGTCTGCTAACACATCCTGTGTGATAAAGTGAGGCACAATATTATCATACCATCTTGCTCCAAAATCTGTGTAGCCAGTTCCTTGTAAACTCTCTTTTCCTGTAAACTTGTAATTATCAGCTTTCCAAGCAGATTTTAAGAATGACAAAGTTGGTAAATCTTCCCCCCAAACACCGTAGGCATTAGCTTGTGTAATCTTGGCTATGCCTAGTGAATCTTTGAAGGCTACTCTTAAATTTCCTAAATGGTCTTTGATATTGTATTCATACTAACCGTTTACGATTCGTCCTAAGAAAACTTAAACTAGGGGATGATAGTGTTGCAAAATATTTTATTTGTTTTTGATGAAACTATTTTCTTATTATTACTTTCTATTGTGATATAAGCTGATTGCATTTTTTTTATCAGTACTTTTTTGTTCATTTTACTTAAAGTTCTATCGTTAATGTGCCACATTAGTTGTAGTTCCATCTTACTTTCAGGAAATATCGTAAATCCGTCAAGTTCATTATGATAGGCATAATTTAAATCTATTCGCTCTGTTTTGTTTGTCAAATTGAGGTTCAGATAACAGTTTGAAGGCTCAAATTCAAATCTAATAGTATCTTTTGTTCCATTAATTATTTTAGTAGAAGTAACCATATTTGGTTTATGAAAATCCCATGATGAAAAAGTGGTTATACTCTTATTAGACTTAAATACCTCTATTTTCTCAATCTGAAAAATGATTTGTTGTCCAGAAGAAAAAAAGGCAATAAAAATAAATATTTTAGATAAAAATAAAGCTTTCATTTTAAAGGGGGTATTGTTGTTATACTGAAATTAAGTTTATATTGACTACCATATGCTTTTGCTGAGCGTTGAAATCCGTTTCGCGTATTTAAAAATGTAGGGTCATTGATTTGTGTGAAAACAGCTCTTTGTTCAAGTGTTTGGGTAGCCATATTATTATATTTTTTTATTCCCAAAGTTTTAAAATCATTATAGTGCTGTTTCTCATGTACAAAAACATTCTTAATCTCATTAGCATGATCAGCAATACCTTGTTCATTATTTCCCTTTACAAAAACATCAATATGTTTATCCGTTACTTTTTCACCTACCGATGTTATTGACAATGCTGCTCCTGCAGCCGATTTACCATTGGGGAATTTTTGTTCAGAAATTTCTAATTTTAAATCTGTTGGATTGTAATGTTGATATACACTTAATGTCGATTTTGAATCAAGATTTGCCTCAGAGAATTTTTGCGAATTCTCTTCTCCCACTTTATGCTCAATTATGTCATTACCTTTTTCATCCGAAGATTTTTTTTCATTCCAAACTTGTTGATCAATAATTCTAACATTGTCTGTTGAAGCATTATCTGTACCTAAATATTCTCCTTTTTTATTAAAATAATCATCTGGCATCATCCCATCGGGGTCAATAAATCTGAGCGGATTATTGTAAAACGCACAAAATGGCGACCAACGTCTCATTAACTCACATTTAGGGTCTATAATACCCCAACGTCCAATAATGGGGTCATACATTCTTGCTCCGAAGTCATATTGGCCTGTCTGGCTAATCAATTCCTTTCCTTGATAGGTGAAATTATTTAAGTTAGGTGTATTAAGATATTTCAAAGTTGGTAAATCTTCCCCCCAAACACCGTAGGCATTAGCTTGTGTAATCTTGGCAATTCCTAGTGAATCTTTGAAGGCTACTCTTAGATTGCCTAGATGGTCTTTGATATTGTATTCATATTCACCGTTTACAATTCGTCCTTCATCATGTGAAATCTGATACAAGATATTGTTTTTATAAATCTTATTGGCAGAATAATCGGTAATATCTGAACCAATCGTTTCTTTTAATTTTCTACCTGTAGCATCGTATTGGTATAAAATCGTGGTTGAGCCTTTTACGATTTTTTTAGGTAACTTTAAATAGTTGTATTCAATGAGCGTAATGCCTTTGTTGGCATCGCTTTTGAGTGAGCCATCTTGCCAGTAGGTGTAATCATTACCTGATACATCTTTGAAACTTGACTCTTCTCCTGAAACATCATCTACCTTTAGTATTTTGTTGGAGTTGGTATTATAAGTATAATTGAGATTATCAATTAGCCCAAAGGTATTGTTAGCTTTCCATCCGTTTCTTGATAGATTGGTGATATTGCCATTGGCATCATAAGTTACGTCATTTAGGGCATAGTTTTCACCAGCTTTGGTACTTCCATAAGCAGCAGCGGTGATGCGAGAAGTCCCGTCGTAGTTGTATTGATAGGCTCTTTGGATACCGTCGATATTGCTTTTCCAATATTGGTTTCTGATATTTCCGTCGTAGTAAGTACCGTCTTCTTCGTAGGTAAGTTTATAGCTGAATAGGCTATTGGTTAAATCATTATTGGCATCCCAAAGACCCGCCAATTAATGCTACAATTTAGCTTAACAGAAATCATTAAGCTAATTAGAAAATCATGGATATTTGAATCCAAAATAAAATTTAACTAAAATGTTATTTTTAAAAATATATTTAGCTTCATAGGCAGGTAAGCCATACATTTCAAGAAAGGGGTCATTTGGGTTATTTAATTCCAATAAATATTCTTCTTTTTTACTATCTTTTTTGATTCGATGATTTATTATTGATAAAAACTTAGATTTTGTTATACCAAGTTTAATTCCTCTTTCTGTATAAAATTCAGTAAATTTCAATCTACTTTTATTCTTTAGTTCTGGTATAGAGTATCCTACTTCAAATTTTGAAAAACTGTTTTTAAAGTCACCAGGATGAAAAATTAACCTCAGGTATTGATTTCCATTTTTATTTAAAAAAATAATATCAGGAAGATTTGCTTTTGTGTCCAATTTTGGCATAATATCTCCCATCTCCCTTTTTATAGATTTACTATTTAAAAGAAATATTTTACCATTAAGAGAAGTATCAGGGTCATAATTAGCATTGACCTTATTAGTGAAAATTAATATTATTAGTGAAAATAATATTATAAAAAAAGGTTTATTCTCCATTGTTTCTTCTTCGTCGGTTTGAACGCCCATTATTATTTGGATTTCCTTCAATATTTACGCTAACACCTATATTTGAATGGTTTTGTAAATATCCATTCATAGAATTATAAAATTTAGTCAACTGTCGTCCAGTACATTGTAACCCTATACATCCCTGAGTTCCAATATAATTTCCTCCGTCTGGATGAATCCGCAAAAGACTTCTTCCTGTATTAAATGAAGGGTTCAAATCCATACTAAAACCAACCCCATTTCTAATCATTCCATCTGGAGAGTTTCTAACCCTTAGATTATCAGCACTGTAATTCCCATTTTCAGGAGAACCATTACCCCAAGGGCCTCCTATTGCTGAATAACTCGCAATTTTCAATTTACTACCATCATCAAAGTGAGAATTTACATTTAGATTTCCATTAGCTTCTTTAGGATTATCAGGATTAGCACTACCTATGAAATCCATTGATAATGTACCTGTTTCTTGGGCTAAAACATTAAGCCCTGTTGCTTCTTCAATCTCTTGTGCTAAATATGTAGCATCCCCAACAAAAGCAAAAGCATTATTCTGATTAGTCAAATCAACGCCACTATATTGTGCAAAAACATTATCGTAAATATGACGATTTATCTTTATTCTGTTTAATGAAGAAGCATCATTAATTGTTGATATTAAACTATTGTTATTAATGTCATAATATTGAGTCGTATCACCATCAACTTCAACAACAGAAATTGGATTGTTCAAAGCAAACTGCATAGGACTTTGACTATAATACTTTTCTGCTCTATTGTCAATTCCCCACATACGCCCTAAAATTGGGTCTTGTCTTCTCCAACCAAAATCATTTAATCCAATATGTGGCTCAGATTCCTTACTACTAAATTTAAAATCCGATTGTTTCCAATTTGTTTTTAAATAGCTTGTTTTTTGTAATTCTGCTCCAAATGGGTCATAATCCTGCTTCTGCGTTATTTTAGCCACGCCCAAAGAATCTCTAAACGCTACTCTTAGATTACCTAAATGGTCAGTGATATTGTATTCATATTCACCGTTTACGATTCTACCCTCGTCGTGCGAAATCTGATATAAGGTATTGTTTTTATAAATCTTATTGGCTGAATAATCGGTAATATCTGAACCAATGGTTTCTTTTAATTTTTTGCCTGTGGCATCGTATTGGTATAAAATCGTAGTTGAGCCTTTTACGATTCTTTTAGGTAACTTTAAATAGTTGTATTCAATGAGTGAAATACCTTTATTATTGTCTGATTTTAAAGAGCCATCAGCATAGTAAGTATAATCAGTAGCTCCTGTTGCATCGGTAAAACTGGCTGTTTCATTACTTATATCATCTACCTTTAGAATTTTGTTGGAGTTGGTATTATAAGTATAATTCAAGTTATCAATCAAACCAAAGGTATTGTTATTTTTCCATCCATTTCTTGATAGATTGGTAATATTGCCATTGGCATCATAATTTACATTATTTAGGGCATAGTTTTCACCAGCTTTGGTACTTCCATAAGTGGCAGCGGTGATACGCGAAGCCCCGTCGTAGTTGTATTGGTAGGCTCTTTGGATACCGTCGATATTGCTTTTCCAGTATTGATTTCTGATATTTCCGTCGTAGTAAGTACCGTCTTCTTCGTAGGTAAGTTTGTAACTAAATAGGCTATTGGTTAGGTTGTTATTGGCGTCGAGGTTGATACCTTTTAGCCCGCCTCTGATATGGTATTTGTAATCAAGGGTTTGTAATATTCCTGCATTGGTGTTTACCGACAAACTACCTAAGTTTAATGTCCCATAATTCTGTAATGTACCTGCATTGAATAAACTTCCTGCGGTGGCTATTTTTCCTGTAGGAATTGTGATGAAATGCCCAGGGTTGATGCTTACATAGTCAGATAAAGAAGGTAAAAGACCTCCTTGCCATGTATTGGGGTTTGTCCAATCTCCAGTTTGAGAACTTGTAATGACTGATGTAGGGTTAAATTGTTTGCTTTTTAACCGTCCTATTTCATCGTAGATGTATCGGGCAATGTTTTTTTCATTGCCGTTTAGGTTGTATTTAAACTTTGTTTTTCTGCCTAAATGGTCATATTCATAGCTGAGTATTTTAATGTTTGAGCCTTTGGTGATGCTAGTAGAACTAATTAGATATGTTTCGAAGAGTTAACGACGAAGCTTGATATGTTGATAAAATTGTTAAATCAAAAGCGAATTTGGAAGAGATTAATGTAAGTCATCTCGAATTATTAGAGATGACTTATGTTTTTATTGAATATAGATTTAAAAATTTTTATAACTATAAAATATTAAAAACCATTTCCCTTTAATTTTCTTAAATTTTCGTTCTATAATGTATCCAGAATCGACAATATATATTTTTTCTAAAACTGTTGAATCTTTATTATGTTTAATAACTTTTTTATATTCTTCTACCCAATCTTTCTTATCAATTTTTAAGTAATATTTTTCAAGAGTAGTTAAAAAATGCCAACCTTGCTTTTTCCAAAAATAGGGCGGATTTTTATCTCCTAATTCTTCATCATATTCATCAGAATTAAAACCCTTTAAAGGAAAAACAACTCTTGACACTTGAAAAAGGCTATCACTATAAAATTTTTTATAAAAGTCATTAAAATTTTCCTCTACAATGGCTAACTGCTGTCCCTCTTGTTGATTTTTAGTATCAGCAGTACAGTTCAAATATGTGACTTGACTCAGAACGCAAATCAAAAAAAATATTCTTATAAAACAATACGAATGTTCAAGCGTTTTTTTCATTGTTTTTAATTTTAAATGGGAATTTATTTCATTAATCATGTGCACCTGTAATAGGACTACTTTCACTGTTTTTCTTTTTTTCTTGTATATAATTTTTATAAGGCACTGAATTTACATTAAAGTCTCCTCCCGTGGTAAAATTAGTACTTATTTTAATAATTGGAGGTAACTTAAAAGATGGTAAGCTATTATTTCCAAAGCTAATATCTCTAGCCTTGATAAAACCCGCATCAATATCTATATTCTTTCTGTCTTCATCATCTATTAAGACTTGTAAGTCGTCTATTTCATAAGGGTTCAATATTTCTGATTTTTTAAAACTGTCGTTTTCATTTTGTTTACGTCTAAATTCTAAATGTAAATGGGGACCTGTACTTCCACCGGTATTTCCTGAACGAGCAAAACTTTGACCATTAGATAATTGGTCGCCCACCCTTACTTGAACACCATTCTTTTCTAGATGGGCATATAATGAGAAATATCCATTTTCATGTCTAATAATTACATATCGCCCCCACCCTTTTTTGTCCCACCCAATTTTATCAACAATCCCATTTGCTGCTGCGGAAACACTTAATCCAGTGACTCCGCCTGTCTTTAAATCTATTCCTTTATGGGCTCGGAATTTATTATGAGCAGGATTCCAAGAATTTGTTGAAATCCCCCTGCCCCTTTGTGAAAATCTAATAATCATAGGAAGGGGAACCATACCATCACTATCGAAAAATGAAATAGGATTATTGAAACAATAATTATATGAAGATTGGCTAAACATTACTTCCGCCATTGGGTCTTGAGTGATAAAGTGAGGCACAATATTATCATACCATCTTGCTCCAAAATCGGTGTAGCCAGTTCCTTGTAAGCTTTCCTTACCTGTAAACTTAAAGTTATTTAAGTTCGAGGTATTTTGATAACTCAAAGTCGGCAAATCTTCCCCCCAAACACCGTAGGCATTAGCTTGTGTAATCTTGGCTATGCCTAGTGAATCTTTGAAGGCTACTCTTAGATTGCCTAGATGGTCTGTGATATTGTATTCATACTCACCGTTTACGATTCTACCCTCATCGTGCGAAATCTGATATAAGGTATTGTTTTTATAAATCTTATTGGCAGAATAATCGGTAATATCAGAACCAATCGTTTCTTTTAATTTTTTGCCTGTGGCATCGTATTGATACAAAGTAGCTACGCCATTTTGTACCACCTTTTTAGGTAACTTCAAATAGTTGTATTCAATGAGTGAAATACCTTTATTATTGTCTGATTTTAAAGAGCCATCTTGCCAGTAGGTGTAATCATTCCCTGAAACATCACTAAAGCTTGCTGTTTCTCCACTTATATCATCTACCTTTAGTATTTTGTTGGAGTTGGTATTATAAGTATAATTCAAGTTATCAATCAAACCAAAGGTATTGTTATTTTTCCATCCGTTTCTTGATAGATTGGTAATATTGCCATTGGCATCATAATTTACATTATTTAGGGCATAGTTTTCACCAGCTTTGGTACTTCCATAAGCGGCAGCGGTTATTCTTGATGCTCCATCATAAGTATATTGAAATGCTCTTTGGATACCGTCGATGTTGCTTTTCCAATATTGGTTTCTGATATTTCCGTCGTAGTAAGTACCGTCTTCTTCGTAGGTAAGTTTATAGCTGAATAGGCTATTGGTTAGGTTGTTATTGGCATCGAGGTTGATTCCTTTTAGCCCACCTCTGATATGGTATTTGTAACTTTGGGTATATAAATCTATGCTTTGGTTTTGTCCCATTGCTAGTGTACCAAAGTTTTTGAGTGTACCAATAGTATTGAGTATAGCCGCCGTTGCCATTTGTCCATCAGGAATAGTTACGATATGTCCTTGATTAATGGTTACGTTATCGTTGGCTAAAGGTAGATTGCCCGATTGCCAAATTTCTTTGTCATTCCATTCGCCCGTTTTAGTGGAGTATTGGGCTGACCCAGCGGGAGCGAATGTTTTGGTTTTTAACCGCCCTATTTCATCGTATTGATATTTGGCTACAACTTTGCTATTATGCGAAAAAGCGGTTTTTCTTCCTACGTGGTCGTAGGAATATTCATAGAGTTCTACTAAATCATTAGCCCCTGGTTTTTTTTGTGTGAGTCTAGTGGCAAGGATTTCTCCATTAAAGCGATATTGGAAATCGGTACGGTCGATACCGCCCAAATGGTTTTGGTTGAATGTTTGAATAACTCTTCCTTTTTCATCATAATAGTTGACAGATTTGTACCAGTCGTTGGTTTCTAGGTTTCGGACAACTGAGCCAGTCATCAAGCCTTTTTTCTCTGACCATTGGGAATGATAGGCATTGGTGGCATCAAAATTATAGTGGTTGCTTGGCAAAAAGGTATGGTTATCGTAAAAGGTAATGGTTTTGATATTAGTGCCTGCTGCCGTGGTATCGCCACTTGGGTTGTATGTGCTAGGGAAAGAGTTGTTGAGGTATCCAGAAGGGGTGTTGCTAGAACGTACTTCCGACACAATGGTTTGTGTATCAAAACTACTTTGGATGGTAGCACGGGTGGTTCCTGTAGGTAAAAAAATCAATCCCGACATAACAGGTCGATTGAGTTTGTCGTATTTGATATATTGCCAATACCCCAAAGCGTCGTCTTGGGCATCGGCAGACATTACTTTGCGGTATTGACGGTCATAAATGATTTGCTCAAAAGTGCTATGGCCAGGAATATGTTTTTGAATAAGCTGTCCTTTGCGGTCATATTTGTAGGCGTATAGCCCTTCTAAAGAGGCTGTCTCGTTGTCTAGCAGATAGGTTTTGTTGGTTGAGAAAAGTTTGTATGCCTGTGGTGGTACAACATAGGTTAGCCTATCGTAAAGGTCATATACATAGGCTGTTGTGAGTTTTTCGGCGTTGTCGGCTTCAACTTCCTTTTGAATTGTACGCCCCTGTAGGTCGATGTATTCGATGGTTTGTTTGCCTTGTTCAGAGGTTGTTACTTTTTTCTGTAATTCATTGGGGCCATAATAATCAATGGTAGAAGGTTGCCCTTCTACATTACAAAAAACAGCACTTAACGATGCCTTAAACCGTTTGATGGTATTGGCAGGAGCAACGTTGTACTGTGTATTGATGGCTTTATTGGCAGTTCGCCATGCACTTCCTGGGCCAAAGCTTGTGAGTGGACGGTTTAAGGGCGATTCGTCAAAAAGAGTTGTTTCGTTGAAAGGGTTGTTGTCGTTATCATAAAAGGCTTTTGCAGGCGTAAGTACATCGGCCAAGAAACTCCCATTGGCAAGGGTACTAGGTGTTGCCAAAAAACTTTTGTGGGGTCGTCCGTAAGCATCGTATACAAGACTGGTGGCAATAATATCTTTGCTTGCATCGGGCGAAGCATTAGCTAGTACTTTTTGGAGTTCTCGTCCAAGTCCATCTACATAACTAACGGTTTTTAGGGCTTGTGTAGTAGGGGTATTTGCGTTTACTACCGTGAGGGCTGTTCTTGGTAGCCACTCAGTTATATTACGGTTGGGAAAGCTGTAGGCATACTCTTTGAGGACATTGGTATTATGGTCTTTGATGGTTTTGAGCCTTCCAAAGGAGTCATACTCAAAATAAGTAAATGTTTCATTGGGAGCTTTTATAGAAGCTACACCCAATAGGGGAGTTGTATAGGTAAAAAAGGTTTGGTGGTTGAGCCCTCCGTTATCTTGTGTTTGGCTTGTAAGTAGGCTTAATAGGACACCATCATGAGTGAATTGTTGATAGGCAAAAGCGTCTGTTCGTCCACCATTGCTGATAGAATAGCTGGTAAGGTTGCCTTGGGTATCATAAGAGTCCATGGCTACCTTTTGTTCATAGAGTTCGTGCTTGGGTAAAGCCGAGCTATAAGCGTTGGGGTTGGCCACAAAACGCGATGCTGAGCTCTGATAAGGATTAGCCCCTAAAATATTAAATTGCTGGCTTTCCAATAAATAAATACTGGCAGGAAGGGTATACTTGCTTACAGAGGCATCTTCAAAACTATAAAAACTGGTAAGTTTTGCCCCTGATACCAATGAATCGTTGTCGGAGATACTATTTTTGCGGTAGCTTACTTCTTCGATAGGGATATTTAACTGGTTTTTTTCCTGCATTCTTCTGATAGCCAATAGCTCCCCTGTTTTGGAGGTAGGTATTGTGCCGTAGTCAAAAGGATAGAAGAATTTTTTACCCCTAATTTCGCCAGCATTTACGATGGTTCTGCTTAAACGGGGTAACAGGAAGTTAGGGTCGTAGTCGGTATAAGAAGTTTTTTGGGTAAATTTATTGGCATCTTGATTATCATAGAAAAATTCTTCCGATTTCACCAACTTGGTGGTGCCATAACCAAAGAAATAGGTTTGGGCAGGGGTGGCATCGTCGGTATTGTAATAACAGATAGATGCCCCCTGAGCGTAGTTGGGCCTAAAGTTTTGGTAAATATTTTGGAGTTGTAACAAACGGCCACAAAAATCGGGGGTATTGCCCGAAGCCATAACAAGGTAGGTATTGAATTGGCTATATTTGAGCAAGTTGTCTTTTCCATACACCTGTTTGCTCAGTAACTGTCCTCTATTCCAGTGTTTGCTATTCACAAAAAATTTAGCCCCTCTGTTCAAGGTTATTTTGGTATCGGTGTCGTCTCTAAATTGATAAAGGGTTTTTCCGTTGTTTGCCGAGCCAGCATCTTCGTATTCAGTGACGTATGTATATGTTACAGGGCTACCTTCGTTGGGAAACAGTGGGCCTGTAAGATTAGAGGTATACCTGCGGGTATCGTAGGTGTAAAGTGGTGACGATGGCTGTCCCGACACGGTAGTATTGTAATAAATAACTTTTTGTTTTGTTTCGTATTGCAGGCTTAAGGATTCTCTTAAGCGGCCATTGCCATTTTCTCCTTGTCCGTATTTGTACGATTTAATAACAGGGATGGCCGTAGTACTGGCCATATTGGTTATTTTTTTAATACGAAGGCCACCTACTTTTTGCTGAGCTGTTCCATCAAAATACCGATTGGCTTCAAACTCAAAATCGGTATAACCACCAGTAGGGTAGGCGATTCTAGCGATAATCCAAGCTTTCATAAAGTCTTCTCGGCTTTCACGATTACCGCCTCCAATGGCCAATGTTCCAGTATTGGGGTAGGCATTCTGATATACCATTGGTATATTTTGGGCAGGAATTAGCGTAGTATTGTTGATTCCGTTGTAATACCCCCAAAAATCTTTCGACTTTGATTGAACACTAGGCAATGCTACAGCAGTATGGTAAGAAAACTGATATTTTCCTATTTCAGTATCAGTATTATCCAACATTCTAACTTCGTCTAAGAACAAAACAGGAGTATTGTCTTGACGATTGCGGTACAGATATACCAAATCATAGGATTTGCTTAGTAGATAGGTTTGCGTGGAGACATTGTAAGCATATACCTTGATTTTATCAAGAGCCTTTCCTAGTCCGTCTTGTCTGTCGTTTGTTTCTAAGACAAACTCAATTTTTCCCATAGGAAAATAAATAAACCGAGGAAGTTTTTGTTCTACGGCATTATTAATAGAAATCAGGTCGGGTATAGGAGGGCTAGAGCTAGGAGTAAACATGGGTACACCCGACGGCACACTCCCTGTACCATTGTCATTGATGGTTAGGGCTTCCATGATGTCGTGGGTTCGGGTATAACTGGAGCCCGCATAATATTCAAATAAGATTTTGTCTTGTGGCCGAACTCCTTGAATCTTTTTGAGCAACCAAGCACTTATACCTATGCCATTGGTAACTTCGGGTTCATCAAACAAATATTGTGTACCACTTTCATCGGTTAGCTCAAAAAAGCTATTGCTGTTGTTGGTACTTTTAGTAAATTTAATTTTGGACACCTCTGGATTGAGCCATTGATAATCAGTGAGATTACGAAGAATAAACTGGTTGCTTTTGTTAGGGATATTAACCGAAAAAATATCTCTCTCGGTATCAATATTGTTTTCGGCCATTTGCTGATAGGTAAACTGAACATCTTGATTGTAGCATGAGGCCCCCAGGCTAGCCTGAATATCGATAGGGATATTTTTGCCCAATAATCCTGCATTAATCTCATCGGGTAGCCCTTTTGCTTGGCGTGTTATTGAACCCGAAAATTGGAGGGCCCACCCCAATCCAACAAAAGAAGCCACATCGGTTACTTTGTGTCCGCTGGCATGATAAGATAATTTAATAGGAACACTAATACCATTAACATCAATGGTAAAAATGGGGATTTCGATACTGGGTAGCCCCGTAAACATACTCACAGGATATTCGGCATAACGCCCTAATGCTGCCACATTGGGCGATTTAGGGGTTAACTGAGGTACTAGATCCAAGATACCGTTAGCTGTCACAACATTTGTGACTGTATCTTTGGGAATATTTACTGAATCGGCTTTAGCTTTTTGGGCATAGATAGACGAAAAAGTAACACACAATAGGAGTATTGCTAATAGTAAAGGTTTCATAAGAAGGTATTAAATTAGGCGTTTGGCTTAGTTTTTTATTGAGGTTGACAACTGGGTGAAATATGCTTTAGCACAAGAATCGTAGCCATGACGGCCAGAATGGACTGGATAGGTAAGATGTTTTTCATGATTAATAGGTATTCCTTACCCCTAAGGAAAGTTTTTGAATGAAATCATTATGGGGTATTAATGATTTTAAGGTTGAGACTACTTATTGATGTTAAGTAAAAAATATGTCTAATATACTGAATAATAGATAAAATATAATAGAGGCTTGCAGTTTTCTGTGAGTGGTATTTGTAAAAAATAGGATAATGAGGAAAATGCTCAATGAAGCAGATTGGAGTGTGATATTTTCGTATAATATGAAGGGATATAATGTGGAAATAATAAAAAATATGAGTCATCCCGAATTTTAGGTAATATTAAAAACTCTCTATGAGTCTTTGCTGAGATTCATGAGGGCGTCAAGAGAATATTGAGGAGGCTTATCAATTGCTCAAATGATAGAAAATTATTAGCTATTCATGCAAAAAGCGATCGAAATTAGTTTTTCGACCGCCTTTTGCCTATTAAATGTCAGAATGACACATCTTTAGCCGCGAAGCATTACATCTCTACTGATAAAAAGCATCTTCAAAAATAATCACCATTCACTAAATTTGGGATGACTCATGTATAATGATTATACATCAATTAAGGGCTGTTTTAATATTTGTTTTCACGACTAAACCTTTATACCTATTGAAAGAATTTAGGTTTGTTCTAGCATTTACTTTTTGAGTTCTTCTTCAAAAAGTTTGAAAATACGTTTGTATTCGTCCATCCACGAAGTTGGTTCTACAAAACCGTGGTCTTCCATTGGATAGGCCGCTAGCTCCCAATTATCTTTTTTTAGCTCGATTAAACGTTGTGTTAAACGCACAACATCTTGGAAATGTACATTGACATCGACCATACCATGACAAATCAAGAGGCGGTTTTTGAGGCCAGCCGCATGATAAATAGGTGAGCTTTTGCGATAAGCAATAGAGTCTTTCTGAGGTTCGTTCAAAATATTGGCCGTGTAAGGGTGGTTGTAGGCTGCCCAGTCAGTAACAGGACGCAATGCCGCACCAGCTTTGAAGGTATCGGGAGAGGTAAACAAGGCCATCAAGGTAATAAAACCACCATACGACCCCCCATAAACGCCAATTCTTTGGGCATCTACGCCTTGGTTATCGACAAGCCATTTGGCCGCATCTACGTGGTCGCTGAGGTCTTTGCCCCCCATAAAACGATAAATACCTGTTCGCCAGTCTCTGCCATAACCAGCCGATCCACGGTAATCAATGTCCAAAACGGTATAACCATTGTCGACCAAGAAATTATGGAACATATACTCTCTGAAATACTGACTCCACCACTTATGAGCATTTTGTAAATACCCTGCTCCATGTACAAAAACTACAGCTGGTTTTTTGCCATTTTCACCTTTTGCTTCATACAAGCGAGCATAAATATCGGCTCCATCGCTGGCCTTGATGGTAATAACTTTTGGTTCACGCCAAGAATAGGCCTGAAAATGCGTACTGGTAGATTTGGTGATTTGAGTAGCCGTAGCATTAGGATTGTTGTCTTGTAAATATACCTCCCAAGGCTTATTTGTTTCTGAATGCAAATAAGCTAGCTTGGTTTCGTCGGGCGAAAGGCTTACTTGGTTAGCACCAGCTAATTTGGTTAGGCGAATTTTTTCGCCACCAGTTACTGGCATTTTATAAAAATGTTGCTCGCCAGGGTGTACTTCGTTGGTGGTTATATAGAAAAAGTTTTTGTCTTTCGACAGCAACAAGCTTTGTACTTCGTACTTACCTTTGGTAAGTTGTTTTTTCTGGTTGGTAGCCAAATCTACTGTATAAATATGCGAATAGCCATCGGCCTCCGACTGAAAGTATAATGTTTTGTTATCGCCCAAAAAACCAACTGCACCAGTGCCAAAGCCTATATTAGGGCCACCAATCCATGCTTCGTCGTGCTGCCTGTCTATGGTTTGGAGTTGTAGTGTATTGGGGTCTAGCTTCAAAATCCAGCGGTCTTTATTATCGGCACTTTTGGCAATTACTACGGCATATTTGCTATCGTCCGACCAAATAGGCCCGCTAATAAGTACCATTCTAGGCTCTGGTTTTTTGGTTTTTGCGGTATCTTTTTTGGCATATTCTTTTAGGTATTCGGGTTGCTGATAAATACCCTCAATATTTTTGGTAGAAAGTATCGCAATGGTATCTTTGGCAATATTATATACCCCAAATTCATAACTTGGGCTAGGAGCACCCACTTTAGTACGGGCAGGAATGTCTTCGGTAAAGCCCGATTCGGTTACATAGTTTGGTACAATAGTCGATTTACTTCCTGTAGCCGATTTGATAAGGCGAAAGGTAATAAAATTGCCATCGGGACTAAGCGTTGGGTTATCTAAGCGTTTTTCGTCCAAATAAAACTCTTTGGGTCTTTTGGGTAAATCAGCCTTAGCAATTTTCTCAGCTTCTTTCTTTTTGTCGGCACGTTCTTTTAGTACCTCAAACATTCCCAATTGGTCTTGCTTTAGCCATTTCTCTTGTTCGCCAGTTTTGGCTTCAGGTTTTTTGTTACCTGCCAAAAAGTTGGTTAGCTGGGTAGTTTCGCCACTGGCCAGATGAAAGCTGAAAAGGTTATTTCCTTTGGTATAAATTACCTTATCTTCTTTTCCCGAAAATTCGGCATTGTCTTCCTGCTCAATAGTATTGGTAATTTGGCGAGTAGTATTGGTTTTGATGTCTAGCAAAAAGATGTCTCCATTTTTACTATACAGTTTTTTAGATTTGTCTTTGTTATAAACACCAAAAGGCGAGGGCAAGCTTCGGCGTAATTGTGGAGCAACTTTGGTGATTTTTTTATCTAAAATACCCACAGCATACAAAGAGTCAGCTTTGTTTTTGTCGGGATTCCAGTTAAAATAGATAGTTTTGCTATCTTCCGACCAAAAAATATTGGAAGGCAAGCCACCGATACTAAATTTGGGGTCTTGCATGATACTTTCGATCGTAAGTTTTTGTCCAAAAGAATTAAAACAGCAGAGGTAAGCAAATAACAATAAATAGATTTTTTTCATGTGAGATGAAGTATTAAGTTAGTTGAAATGACAAAAATGTCTACGAAAATAGCATTATTGTGAATTGACATAACAAATTAGCAAAAAACCTCGTAATCACATAACTCCAGAAATAACAGAAGTACGTAACTTTACTACCATGACAGAAATTCCTGCTTTTAGAAAGAATTTACCTACCCAAATTGCTGTTTTGGGAGGTGGCAGTTGGGCTACTGCAATAATTAAGATTTTGTCGGAGAATAACGTCAAAATCAAATGGTGGTTGCGTCGTAAGTCGGATGTTGATTTTATAAAAAAATACAATCACAACCCTAGTTATTTGACCGATGCCCCCCTGAACCCTCGTAAGGTACGTGCCTATCATAAAATGCACGATGCCCTCAATGGTGTAGAATATGTGGTGTTGGCTGTGCCAGCAGCTTTTATTCCTGATGCTTTGAAAAACCTCAACCGTAACCATTTTGCAGGGAAAAAGGTGGTTTCGGCCATAAAAGGGATGATTCCAGAAGAGAATATGCTGGTTACCGACTGGATGGAAAAGGTATTTGGGGTGCCTCAGCACTTAATGGCTGCGATTGCGGGGCCGTGTCATGCCGAAGAGGTTGCCTTAGAGAAACAATCGTACCTGACGATTGCGTCGCCTAATTTGCATGTAGCACAAGAATATGCCAACTTGATGAGTTGCCGATATATTCAGGCCAATCCTATTGGTGATTTGTACGGTGTCGAATACTGTGCTGTTATCAAAAATATCATTGCAATGGCTTGTGGTATTACTCACGGTTTGGGTTATGGCGACAACTTTCAGGCGGTGATGGTGTCCAATGCTATGCAAGAAATCAAAAGATTTTTAGATATTGTATACCCCGACCCGCATCGCGATTTGCATAGTTCGGGCTATTTGGGCGATTTGTTGGTAACGGCGTATTCGCAGTTTTCGAGAAATAGAACTTTTGGTAATATGATTGGGCGTGGCTATTCGGTGAAGTCGGCACAGATCGAAATGAATATGGTAGCCGAGGGGTATTATGCCGTAAAAAGTATTCATCAAGTAAATAAGCAGTACGATGTGTCGATGCCTATTATTGATGCTGTATACAATATTTTGTACGAAAAAGCGATTCCTGCCAACGAAATCATGACGCTAAGAACCTTTTTGAAATAATTTTTTTGATTAAGTTGAAATTTTGCTTTGAATGAGGATTGTTTTAAAATATAAACTCGCCTCCTCAATGTTGCTATTAGCGGAGGTATAGATTAACTTTTTGAACGGCTTCAAATAAACATGAGTCAACCCAAATTTTTAGAACAAACAAGGCGGTCGAAATACTCATTTCGACCGCCTTGTTTGTTAATAGTCAATAAAAAACACGATGCTCTGTCTCGTGAACCCCAATAAATACAAACAGGAGGTTTCTATTGTAAATTATCTCACACTTCGGGATGACTCATGTTTATTTCGTTATTTCAAAAATGAAATAATTCTAGCAGCAGTAGCAGCCAATTCTTCTTGAGTGGGTTTTAGTTTTTCTCTAGTAAAATTAATATCATTCATACTATTCAGCGGAATCAGATGAACGTGTGTATGAGGAACTTCTAGGCCAATAACCGAAACGCCAACACGCTTGCAAGGGCAAGCCTGTGCAATAGCTGGAGCAAGTTTTTTAGCAAAAAGTATTAGTCCTGCCAATAGTTCGTCATCCAAATCAAAGATATAATCCACTTCTTTTTTAGGAATAACCAAGGTGTGTCCGTCGGCCAAAGGCATAATGTCTAAAAATGCCAAATAGTTATCGTCTTCGGCAATTTTGTGGCAAGGAATTTCGCCATTAATAATCTTTGTGAAAATAGTAGCCATATTGTTTGAGTTTGAGCTATTTGATAGCTAAATAATATTGTTTTTGAGAAAGTACATCTGTGGCTTAAAAAAGGCCTATTTGAACCAAGCCGAATACATAATATAGTTGTTGGCTGTACGCATGAATACTTCGGCGGCAGCCGGCGAAACCTCCTTGAGTAATTTAGCAGGATTACCTGCATAGATACTCCCTGCTGGTACACGGGTATTTTGGGTAACAATAGCCCCAGCCGCAATAATAGAGCCTGTTTCTATGACGGCGCCATCCATAATAATGGCCCCCATGCCTACCAACACTCGGTCTTCGATAACACAGCCGTGTACAATGGCATTATGAGCAATAGACACATAATTGCCAATAATTGTTTGGGTTTTTTGATAAGTACAATGAATCACCGCTCCATCTTGGATATTGGTATTATTGCCAATGATTATCGAGTTGACATCGCCTCTTACTACTGCATTGAACCATACAGTGCAGTTATCGCCCATTTTGACATCGCCTACAACGGTAGCATTTTCGGCAAGCCAACAATTTTCGCCAAAAGCTGGACTAATTCCTTTTACTGGTTTTATGAGTGCCATATTTGTTTTGTTATGTTGAACGGTTGCAATTTACGGCTTATGTAGAAAAGTTGGAGAAAGATAGGACACAAAATATAGGTTTTAGGTAAAACTACAACAAGGTTATTTCATAAAAAAAAATGTATTATCCCTAATTGAGTGAGGTAATGAGTGATTATTTTTTATGTATACCTTGTAGCAATAGAGACCTTTTGTGTCTAAAAATTGATTAATACCCAAAAAGGCGGTCGAAAATTGTTTTTCGACCGCCTTTTTGGGTAGACAGTTGGAGAATAATCCTAGTTCCAAAATTCGGGATGACTCATGTTGTCAATTAATTCCAGAAGAGTCGCTTACTGCTTATGTACATCCGAGCCACCTGTTGCACTTTTTTTCACAACACGAGCATTGCCCGAATAATATACGTCTGAGCCGCCAGTGGCTGAAATACTAATTTCTTTTTCTGCCCAAACATAAGCATCTGAGCCACCTGTTGAAGAAACACTACAAAAACTTGTTTTGAGCTTGCTAGCTTTCAAATCGCTACCGCCTGTCGAGCTTGCCTTGAATACTGTAGCATTACCAGTCAAATACACATCCGAGCCACCAGTGGTTTCGCAAGTGAGTTCGTCGGCATCAATATCTAAGCGTACATCCGAGCCACCTGTAGCACGTACCGAAAGCTTGATTAAATCTAATTTTCCTTCAGAGTATACATCCGAGCCACCAGTGGCCGAAAGTACATTGAGGTCTTTTACGGTTACGTATGCTTTTACGGGTTTGTTGTTCCATTTAAACCATCCCCATTTGCTATTTTCGACATAGATTTTGAGAACGCCATTGTCATTTTCTACCTGAATATTACTTTGTTTATCTTCTTCGGCACTAATCACCACCGACTCGCTAGTACCTTGCTTGATATACAAATCTATACCGCTACTAATATGGATACCTTTGAAGCTGCCAGCATTACGTTTTTGGTTGATAACTTGTGCATTCAATGCAATACATGCAACCAACGAGAATAGGAGGGATAAGACAAACTTTTTCATAATGATTGTGACGAATTTTGGTTGAAAATTTGCGTTAAATACCCATTAGATGCCAGCTCAATGACAAAGGTTGCATCGGTCATTAAATTTGCTAAAAAATAGCCGTATTATTAACTAGGAAATGAAATTTTCCCCATTGTTACAGAAGGGATTCCTCGTCTTTTCCCAAAATCAGATTCGCCACCTGCTACAGTTTCATTAGCTAAAATAGCGAAAAGAACAGCCTCTTTGGCATCGCCCGAAATACCCAACTGGTTGGTAGACGCAAATTGTGCAGGTAATAGCTCTTGTAGCCAGTTCATCAAAAGAGGGTTGTGCATACCCCCCCCCGAAGTATAAATCGTAAAGTTGGCTAGGTTCGGAATTTGTAAAGCCTGTATAGCCTCGGCAATGGTTTCGGCACTAAAGCGGGTTAAGGTAGCTAACAAATCATATACCGAAATAGCAGTGGTTTCGCTTTTGGCTTGTGCCTGAATAACATATTCTTGGCTAAATAATTCGGGGCCTGTTGTTTTGGGAAAAGGCTTTGCGAAAAAATCGTCGTCTTTTAATGCGTTTAATAAAGCCTGATTAACTACCCCTTGCTTGGCTAGTAGGGCATCTTTATCGTAAGCTTTATCAGGGAAAAAATTTCTTGTAAAAGCATCTATAAGGGTATTGCCAGGCCCTGTATCGGTTACAAAAACCTCTTCGGGATTCATGCTAGCAGGTAAGTACGTAAAATTGGCAATACCGCCCATATTGAGCATAATACGATTTTCCCCCTTTTTCCCGAAAATAAAATAATCGCCATATACAGCCAATGGAGCACCCTCGCCACCAGCAGCTACGTGTTTTTGGCGGAAATCAGATAGGGTAATAATGTTGGTATTGACAGCAATATGGTCGCCATCGCCTATTTGGAGTGTAGCATTGGGGTATCGCTCTATGCCATGCAAAATTTTGGGGGTGTGCATGACCGTTTGCCCGTGCGATGCAACCAAATCGATTTCGGAAGGCTCAATGTGCCATTTTTCGAGACACTCCTTAATCATTCTGGCATGCAAAATGCCAATCCATTCGTTGAGCATAGCCAAATGAGGAAAGTCGATAGTCTGTTTGGCAAAAACCTTTCTTATTTCAGCCTTTATATCGTTGGTATAATCTACGGTGTCGAAGGCTACCAATGTAACGGTGGTGTCTTCGCCACTGCCCGAAATACGGCAAAGAGCTACATCGAGCCCATCCATAGAAGTACCCGACATAAGGCCAATGATATGGCGAGAAGGTTTTTGGGCAATTTGACAGAGTTTGTTGATGTTTTTGTTCATAGTTTATGGAATCATTGGGTAAGTTTTACAGGGGTATTAAGTATGGACAGTTTTGAATAGTTCAGTAGGGTCAATTTTAAATTGAAGCATTTTAGCCGAATCTCTTCCTGCATCACCGCCTTTTCTTTGCATAGTTATTTTCCCAATTTTAAAATTTCCTCTTTCGGTAATACTAATATCATCATTACCAAAGAAATTAAGACAGAAATTCATAGGTTTTAAAACCCATCTCGAATGGGTTGATGTTTTTTGAGCTACCAACATCCATTCGGCCGCAAATCGTCCTTGCCCTCTTAGAATATCCGAAACAATAAGTGTTTTGTTTTGCTTGAGCCAACTGTACGTTATGGCCTGTTCTGCTGCTGTAAATTCATGAAAGAACATCCTACGGTTGTTTTTAGGATTGGTAATGGAAGGAGGTATCTCGCCCGTATATTTTTTAAAAATCGTAATAATTTCGTCGGGCATTTGCCACATTTCGGCATATTTATTTACCCATCTTTTATCAACTTGATTAAATCCTTTTTGGCTACTTACTAGTTTTACTTGTAGGTTTTCAACACCAATGACTTCTTTCAGCTTAATACTAATCTGTATTTGAACATCCGTTTTATAACCCCTTAATTTAATGGCTTTTACATTGTCTATTTCTGCTAGATTATATTGCATGATTGTTAGCCATTTTTGAGCATCTTCGTCGGCTTCCCAGCAATTGAATTTATTGATTATGTCATCTTCATTCCTAAATCCATTTTTGGCTGTTTGAGACCCTAATAGTTGGGTATTATTCATAATTGAGGGCGTTTTGTATTTCGATGATAATACTCTGTAAAACATTGATTGATACACTATTGCCAAACTGTTTGTAAGCCTGAGTATCTGTTGGGTGAATGATAAAACTATCTGGAAAGCCTTGTACTCTGGCACACTCACGAGGAGAGAGTTTTCGAATTTTGCCATCAATCAAATAAAGTCCTGTTTTAGCCCCTACGCCGCCGCCATGAGCCGAAAGAGTAATAGCATGGCCTAAAGGATGGTAGATTCTTTCACCTTGTCCACCTTTATTTACTTTACCTATTTGGATTGGTCGGTTGATTATCGCTAGGGGTTCTTCCTGAGAGCTATACTGGCGGTAAATTTCTATATCATCTCTTTCAATAACTTTGGCTTTAGGGTTATTTTCCAGAATATCTTCCAGACAGATTTTTGGGTTAATAGGTACAGGAAAATGAAATGTAGAAATTTTAAGCCTTTGATGGAAGGCTACTATGTACAAACGTTCTCGGTTTTGGGGCAACCCAAATCGACTTGCGTTGAGTACTTGGGTAAAAACAACATAGCCGAGGTTTTGTAAGGTATTGATAATTACATTGAGGGTTTTTCCGTGGTCGTGATTGCTGAGGTTTTTGACATTCTCTAAAAACAGTACTTTGGGCTGATGATAGTTGACAATTCGGGCAATATCAAAAAACAGTGTACCTCTGGTATCGTCAAAACCTTTTTGTTTTCCTGCAATAGAGAAAGCTTGACAAGGAAACCCTCCGCACAAAATATCATGCCGAGGTATATCTGTTTCATTGATGGTAGTGATGTCGCCAAAAGGTTTGATTCCAAAATTATGCGTATAGGTTTCAGCAGCATATTTGTCCCATTCGGAGGCAAATACACATTTTGCCCCAAAGGAAGATAAGGCAAGATGAAAACCGCCAATTCCAGCAAAAAGGTCGATGAAAGTGTACTGTGAAAGTTTTTTTTTATCAACAGAAATCATGAAATATTCAACTAAATAAGTGGGTAAAATATTAAGTATTTTCAAAAAGGTGCAGATAGCCCACTAATGCGTTATGCTATCTGTGCCTTATGATATTTACTTCAACTCTTCTTTCAAGAAGTGAGCAGTATAACTGCCTTTTACTTTGGCTACTTGCTCGGGTGTACCCTCAGCAATGATTTGTCCGCCTTTATTGCCTCCTTCTGGCCCAAGGTCGATAACATGGTCAGATACCTTGATTACGTCGAGGTTATGTTCTATAATCAAAACGGTATTGCCTTTGTCGACAAGTTTTTGGAGTACTTCCATAAGGGCTTTAATATCTTGAAAATGTAGCCCAGTAGTAGGTTCGTCCAAAATATACATAGTTTTGCCAGTATCTCTTTTTGATAACTCTTCGGCTAGTTTTACCCTTTGGGCTTCGCCACCCGACAGGGTTGTGGCTTGTTGCCCGAGTGTTAAATAGCCCAAGCCAACCTCGCTAAGGGTTTGTACTTTTCTATGGATTTTGGGCTGATTTTCAAAAAAATCTACCGCTTGTTCTACGGTCATGTCCAATACATCGGCAATAGACTTTCCTTTGAAACGTACTTCTAAGGTTTCACGGTTGAAACGCTTTCCTTTGCAGGTTTCACAGGCAATATGTACATCGGGCAAAAACTCCATTTCAATTTTTTTCATACCAGCTCCTTCACAATCTTCGCAACGTCCGCCTTTTACATTAAAGCTAAAACGCCCTGCTTTATAGCCTCGAATTTTGGATTCGGGAAGTTCGCAGAAAAGCGAGCGAATATCTGAGAACATACCTGTGTAAGTGGCGGGGTTCGAGCGTGGCGTACGGCCAATGGGCGATTGGTCTACCTCTATTACTTTGTCTAAATGCTCTAATCCTTCTACCGCTTTGTGAGGCATAGGCTCACGTTTGGCATGAAAAAAGTAATGGTTCAAGATAGGGAATAATGTTTCGTGAATAAGGGTAGATTTGCCCGATCCACTAACGCCCGTAATAGCTATCATTTTGCCTAAAGGTAGCTTGAGGGTTACATTTTTGAGGTTGTTACCTGTTGCTCCCTTTATGATTAACTGATGTCCATTGCCTTTACGGCGTTGGTTTGGAACATCAATTTTGATATTTCCACTTAAAAACTTGGCTGTTGTTGAGTTGTTTTGCAAAAACTCTTCGGGTGTACCTTGGCCAACAATAGAGCCTCCATGACGGCCTGCCCCTGGGCCAATATCCACAATGTAGTCCGATTCGAGCATCATATCTTTGTCATGTTCTACTACCAAGATGGAATTACCCAAATCTCTTAAATCTTTTAAGGCCTGAATCAATTTTACGTTATCTCGTTGGTGCAAACCAATACTTGGTTCGTCCATGATGTACAAAACGTTGGTCAGTTGTGTGCCAATTTGAGTGGCCAGTCGAATCCGCTGTGCTTCGCCACCCGAAAGGGTACGCAAAGGGCGGTTGAGGGTAAGGTATTCTAAGCCAATACCAGTAAGAAAGCCTATTCGTTTACGAATTTCTTTTAGCACTTCTTTGCCAATAATATTTTGGCGGTCGGTCATACGGCTTTCAAGGTTATCAAACCAGTTTGACAAATCGGTGATGTCTAGTCGAGCCAATTCGGCAATATTTTTATGGTCGATTTTGATGTGTAAAGCTTCTTTTTTGAGTCGAGCACCGCCACATTCAGGACAAGTGCGTATTACCATAAAATCTTTGAGCCAATCCTGGATTTTCTCTGAACCACTTTCTTGTTGGCGTTTCAAAAAGTGGATAATACCTTCATATTTGGTATTCCACTCTGTGCCTTCGTATTTTTTGGAAGGAACAGGTACAGGTTCGTCCGAGCCATAAAGCATAATTTCGATAGCTTCGGTTGGGAATTTGTCGAGGGGGGTAGTGAGGCTTACTTTATAGGGTTTCAGCAAAACTTCTAATTGCTTAAAAATCCACATATCTCGGTATTCGCCAATAGGGGCTATTGCTCCACGGCTAATACTCAGAGATTTGTCGGGTAAAATAGATTCTTCTGTAATTTCTTCTACAACACCCAAGCCCTGACAAGAAGGACACCAACCATAAGGTGAATTGAACGAGAAGGTATTGGGGGCAGGCTCGTCGTAAGAAATACCCGAAATAGGATCCATCAGGTATTTTGAAAAATTACGAACTTCGCCTTTTTCATCACGTGTCATCATGAGTCCTTTTCCTTGGTTGAGGGCCGTTTGTACCGATTGCGATAAACGAAAGCGGTCTTCGTCCTTGACAACGATGCGGTCGATAACAATTTCAATATCGTGAATCTTGAAGCGGTCTAATTGCATTTTTGACTGAATATCCATAACCACGCCATCAACTCGTACTTTGGTATAGCCTAGTTTGGCAATTTGTACAAAAAGCTCACGATAATGCCCTTTTCTACCCTTTACTACTGGAGCTAACAAAATAAGTTTTTGGCCTGCATAATCCTGTAAAATCACGTCAATGATTTGGTCGATAGACTGCTTAATCATTTTTTGACCAGTTACATAGCTAAAAGCTTCGCCAGCACGAGCAAAAAGCAAACGCATAAAGTCATAAATTTCGGTAACAGTACCTACTGTAGAGCGAGGGTTCTTGGATGTAGTTTTTTGTTCAATCGAAATTACGGGCGACAAACCATTGATTTTATCAACATTGGGGCGTTCCATGTTGCCAATAAAGCTACGAGCATAAGCCGAAAAACTTTCCATATAACGGCGTTGCCCTTCGGCATAAATGGTGTCGAAGGCTAAAGAAGATTTGCCCGAACCACTAATCCCTGTTATGACAACGAGTTTGTTGCGAGGAATGGTAAGGTCTATATTTTTTAGGTTATGCTCTCTGGCTCCGAGTACCTCAATTTGCTCGAAACCTGTATTATCTTTTAGATTGGACATGAAAAATGTATCATTTGTGTGCCTTGGCACGTGTTATCACTTTAGTTGGGTTTACTATTCTTTTTGAATTGGGCTTAATTAGGTAACACCAATTGGCTAGGTAAAGTTACTAAAAAAGCCAGCTTTCTGTAAAGGGCGAAAGTTGGCCAAAAGAAGGTTTTAGGTAGGTATTATTAGCTTGGTTCGTTGATTCTTACGAGTACTTTGTCTATTTTAGCTCCATCCATATCTATAATCTCGAAGGTGATATTTTGCCAAACTACAATGTCTCCTTGTTGTGGAATATCGGTTAGTTCGTTTAAAATAAGCCCAGCAAGAGTATTAAATGGGTATTCTTGTATGAAATCGCTTAAATCAAAATACTGTAAAAAGTCGGCCAAAGGATATTGGCCATCTACTAGCCATGTGCCATCGTTGCGTTGGTCGAGGCGATAGCCCTCATGGTCAAAGTCAGACACATTGCCTACCAATGCCTCTAGGAGGTCGTTGAGGGTTACAATACCTTGGGTTTGGCCATATTCGTCAATTACAATTCCATAATGAATACGGCTATCTTTAAATCGCTGTAAAGCCTGATATGCCGATGCCGTTTCCATAATAAACTGGGTTGGTTGCAAATAGTTTTGCAAACTAAAATCGGGTTGTCTTAGGGGTAAAAACAAATCTTTAAGACGAACAATCCCAATAATATGGTCTTTGTCTTTGTCATAAACAGGGTAAAGCGAATGAAGTTCTTCGCTGATAGATTCGGTAACTTTTTCGGCTGAATAGTTTGACTGTAGAAAAACCATATCATTGCGATGTGTCATAAGCGAAGATACCTTACGGTCGCCCAAGCTAAATACACGTCCTACAATATCTTGCTCTATTTCGTGTACTTCGCCGCTGTCGGCACCTTCTTGTACTATAGCTTTGATTTCATCTTCGGTAACTTTACTGTCGGTTGAGGGCTGAATATTGAGGATTTTAATTAACAAATCAGACGAAAACGTTAGTAGCCACACAAAAGGCGAAGTTAGCTTGGAAAGCATATTCATGGGGCGAGCTACCGTTTTGGCTATAAATTCGGGGTTGGTTAAGCCAATACGTTTTGGGACAAGCTCGCCAAATACTAACGACAAATAAGTAATAATAAGTACTACCAGTGTAACTGATATGGTTCGCTGATATGGTACTAATACTGTGAATTGAGCCACAAAAGCTTGTATATCGTTGGTCATTTTTTCGCCACTGAAAATACCTGTCAAAATACCAATCAGTGTAATGCCAATCTGAACTGTAGAAAGAAATTTGTTGGGAGCATTGGCAATGTCCAGAGCGATTTTAGCATTTTTGTCGCCCTTTTTGGCAGAAGTTTCTAAACGAGCTTTTCGGGCAGAAACTAAGGCTATTTCGGACATCGAAAAGATTCCATTTATCAGAATTAAAATAAAAATAATTAGCAGTTCCATATTGGGTGAGTAGGCCAACACTGGCCGTACTTGAGTAGTATTCTGAAAAACAACGAAAATACCCATCTGGTTTGACATGGGCCTATAAAACTACTAAATCAAAGAAGGTATATCAAGGAAATTGAAGAAAACAATCTATAATCCTTTAAGGAAACGTTAACCTAAAAATACTCCCGATTCCTTCTTTCGACTGTACTGTAATGCTTCCTTTGTGCAAGCCCATGATTTGTTTGGATAGGCTTAGCCCAATTCCTGAACCATGCGACTTGGAGGTAAAAAAAGGAATGAAGATTTTCTCTATCATATCTTCCGACATCCCAGTACCATTGTCGGTTATATCTATTACCACTTTTTCGTCCTGATTTTTATAGGCCGAAAGTTTGATAAGAGGGTTTTCTACTTCTTTTACAGCATCAATGGCATTGATAAGAAGGTTGATGAGTACTTGCTCGATCAGGGCAATGTCTCCTTCGAGGGTCATCGAAAAGTCTTTTAGAATAACATCTAGCTCGATATGGTTTTGTTCTAGTTTATTTTCTAGTAATATTTCTACGGTTTCAAATAAATCACAAACCTGAATTGTACTAAACGACGTAATAGAAACCTTGGCTAATTGGCGGTACGTATCGGCAAATTTGAGGAGGTTTTCACTGCGTTTTTTGATAACACTCATTCCTTCCAGTACATCTTCGGCCATTTGTTGGGTTTGTTGCAAATCGGCTAGTGATGGTTGGTGGGGTAGTTTTTGGAGGTTATTTCGCATTCTTGTTTCCATGGTTTCGGCCAACGAGGCAATAGGGGCTACTGAGTTCATGATTTCGTGGGTCATCACTCGCAATAGTTTTTGGTAAGCTTGCGATTCGGTATCTTCTATAGCCGAATTTACATTCTGAAAGGCAATCAGATGAGTGGTTTGGTTGTGGCTCTGGAATGTTGTTTTGGCCAAAAGTACTACTTTGTCATGAATTTTGACCAGTTGGTGGTCGCCACTATTTAAACGAACAATGGCTTCATAAACGGCGGGGTCTCGCTTTTCTATTCCTCCAATATTTTTGATATAAGGAATGTTTAGCATTTTCTTGAATGATTCGTTCATCCAGCCAACATCGCCAGCATGATTAAATGACAAAATCCCTGTGTCTACCAATTCCAGAATACTTTGGAGGTACTGGTATTGTTCTTCTTTTTCGGAAGACAGTTGCTTGAAAGTTGTATTAATCTGATTGAAAGCCCTGCGTAATTGACGTACCGATACAGGGGCATTTTTTTCGGAAAACTGTAGCGAAAAATCACGATATTGTACAGCTTCGATAAATTGGGCTAGTTCGGTATTGGTTTTGTTGATAAACTGAATAAAGTTGAGTACCTGAGCCAAAAGCAAAAATATCAGAAAGAATAAAAGGATATTCTTACCTGATACCAAGCAGTATGCCCCAGCTGTAAGGCTAACAAATAATAGCAGAACCCTCAAAGTCAAGCTTATTTCGTATCGATTAAATGTCATATTTGCCGAGTCGTCTGTAAAGTGCGGTTCTGGTTAAGCCTAATTCACGGGCTGCTTTTGTAATATTACCATCGTGTTTTTCGATAGCCTTCAAAATAGTATTTTTCTCAATTTCATCAATTCTCAATGTTGATGAGGTATCTGTCACAACAATTGGAGCTTCAATAGATGAGTTGAGGTCGAGGTCTCTTGCCAAAAGGGTATCGCCATCCGACATGATAATCGCCCTTTCTATAGCATGTTGAAGTTCACGAATATTACCCGGAAAAGTGTATCGTCTGAGTTTTTCTTTGGCTTTTTCGTCGATATTTTGTACATTTTTTTGGTATTTTTGGCTATAGGTTTTGGCAAAAAAATCGGCCAAAAGAATAATGTCTTCGCCTCTTTGGCGGAGAGCAGGCAGGGTAATTTCAATCGTATTGAGGCGATAAATTAAGTCTTTACGATAGGCATTTTGTCCTGCTAATTCTTTGATGGGAGCATTCGTTGCCGAAATCAAGCGAATATCTAAGGCAATAGGCGTATTTGTGCCTAAGCGTGTTACTTCACGGTTTTGTAATACTGTAAGCAATTTGGCTTGTTGTGGAAGGGTAATATTGCCAATTTCATCCAAAAATAACGTTCCTGTATTGGCCGATTCAAAGCGTCCTGCACGGTCTTCACGAGCATCGGTAAAAGCTCCCTTTTTGTGGCCAAAAAGTTCAGATTCAAAAAGGCTTTCGGTCAAAGCTCCAAGGTCGGCGTGTACAAAGGGTTTGTCGGCTCGTAGCGATTTTTGATGAATCAACTTAGCTATTTCACCTTTTCCTGTGCCATTTTCGCCCAAAATCAAAATGTTAGCGTCGGTCGGAGCGATTTTATCTATTTTATAAAGAATATCTTGCATCACCTCGCTTTCGCCCAAAATATTGACAAGCGTTTTCTGGGAATCTGTGCTTTTTTGTGCTTGTTAGTAGTATTTTTGGGCTGATTGGCTGTTTTTTCAAGAGCATCTTCTATAGTCCACAGTAGCTTTTCATTTCGCCAAGGTTTTAGTACAAAATCAGTAGCCCCTTCTTTTACCGAACGTACAGCAAGGTCAATATCGCCATAGGCCGTAATCATAATTACAGCTACCGTTTTGTTGATTTCTCGTATTTTTCTTAACCAAAAAATACCTTCATTACCAGTATTGAGCGAGCTTTTGTAGTTCATGTCTAACAATACTACATCAAAGTTAGACTGAGCCAATAGCGAGGGCAACCGCTCGGGGTTTTTCTCCACAACAACTTCTTTTACTTCTGGACGAAGTAACATTTTTACCGCTAATAATACGTCGGTATCGTCATCTATGGCAAGTATTCGGGCTTGTTTTAAAGACATGGTTATTTGTTTGAATAGTTTAGCGATAGACGTTTTGTAAGTAACTGAGCCAACATACGAATCGTTATTGAACTGTTGATTTCTATGATTTTAAGATCGTAAAAAAAGCCTACTTACTGAAATTGGACAAAAATACAGTTTGTCAAACTTCGAGCCTATAGCAGAAAGATGTTTAAGTGGGTCAAGAGGTTGCATATCGAGCTTTATTATTTTGCTTATGTAAATATAAAAAGCCTACCATTGAAAAAAGGCATAATACCCCCATGAAATACCATAAAATGTCAAAGCCCCATCGTTGAACAATTTGTGAGCCTATGGTTGGCGACGAAATTTGGGCTACTGAATAACACATGGCATACATAGCCAAATATTGCCCTCGGTTTGATTCGCTACTGCGTTCAACAACAAGGCTTTGCATAAAGGGCATTGCAAACATTTCGCCAATGGTATTGAAAGCTATAGAAATCCAGACAACAAAGAGAACTGTCCATATATTAAATACAAAAAAAGAACAAGCTGTCAAGAATGTACCTATAGCAATAAGCGTGGGTTTACTGAGTTTGCCTTCTATTTGGTGAACAAAAATCATTTCGGTAGTGGCAATCATCAAGCCATTGAATACCATCAACAATCCTATTTTAGACTCTGACAAATGTAGAACAGTTCTGAAATAGAGAGGTTCCATCGTAAAAAGCTGAAAAAAAGGAATCGCATACATAACCACCAAGGCCAAAAAGCACCAAAATACTTTGTCTTTATAAGCCGATTGGTTGATAGCCGATGTTTTTTGAGTATGAGCTGTACCAATAGGCTCGGTAGGAGGAGGCACTAATAACCTGAACAGAATAGAAGCTCCAATACAAGTAATACCATCGGCCCAAAATAGCAAATCGTAGTTGATTTCGGCCAAGATACCACCAAGCCCTCCGCCAATCGACCAGCCCAAATTGATAGCAAGTCGATTGAGAGTGAAAGAACGAGTTCTATTTTCGGGATTGCTATAATAAGCAATAGAGGCCCCGTTGGCAGGTCTGAAGGTATCGCTTAAAGTTGTAAACAAAAATACTCCTGCACAAATGGCATAAAAAGAAGTAAGATGTAACAGTACCAAAAGAGCTATTCCTGAGAGTAATAAACTATAAAATTGAATAGAATAAAAGCCGATTTTGTCGGTGAGTTTTCCACCCAAAAATGTACCAAACAATGCCCCTGAGCCAAAAAACGCCATAACTATGCCTGTGTCGGCAATAGAATAATGGAGTTTTTGGGTTAAATAAAGCGTTAGAAATGGTAAAACCATCGTACCACTTCTGTTGACAAACATTACTCCCGAAAGCAGCCAGACCGTTTTGGGCAAACCCCAGAAAGCACTTTTATAAAGTTGTAAAGATTTGTTGAGCATACCATTTTTGCTTGTTGAATTGGCCAAGTTAAAGATTTATCGGCATCTAGCAAAAAATGAAAGGTTGAAAGGTTAATTGGTATGATTTTTGGTGCTTTTTGTAAAAAAGTAAGAATCTAATCATGTAAGTTAGCAACGAAAGTAATAAATTTGCTGTTATAAGATAAAAAAACGTTAAATTGGATTTCTCGTAGTTAATAGTCTAAATACTAACACATTAAATAGATTGTCACACAACCACCACCAAATTTCAGTATATGAAAAACACTCCGGTTATTTTAACTCCTGAATCTGTAGAGATGTTAGTCGCCAACATTGCTGAGGAACTCTTGAGAGGTCAGAATACGTACAAATCTGAAACAGAAGCTGTTCGTAAAAGAATTAAAATAGGTATGCTCCGTACTTTGTCGTACCAAGAAATTTTATACACCAACAAAAATATCACCAAATTGGATGTAATAAACGAAAATTTAGCTTAATCGTATTATGCCTTACCGCCATAAGGGTGATAACTAAGGATTAGTGCCCTCTTATTCCCCTCACTTTATATTTCCCTCTTAATACTTTCAAAAAATCTATGTTACTTAATTGTAGCATCAGGAATACTCAAGCGGTGTTGGTTACACCCCCAAGCCGTCGGTTTGTTTTTCTGTTGTTGGGTTAGGTGGATTGTCGTGTGCTCATTTAGTGAGTTGTGATTTAGTGAATGAGTGATTTAGTGATTTTTTGAAAAAAGATGTTGTTTTGGGAACTCAAAATATTGAGCT